>JBBRIK010000313.1:0-6571 GCA_038221045.1 Gemmatales bacterium | reverse complement strand
ACCCCCCGTTGAGGTAACTCCAGAAGGTTCATTCCCCCCGATCGCCAGGGTCTTCGCCAGTCCCCAATCGACGACGAGTGTTTCCCCGAATTCGCCGAGCATCACATTGTCGGGTTTGAGATCGCGGTGCAGGATGCCCCGGCTATGCGCGAAAGCGATGGCGTTGCACACGTCCTGAAAGCGCCGCAGGAGTTGGCGCAACTCCAACGTGCGCTTGCCGGGATCGTTCTTCAGAGAGGCATCGCCGTGAAAGCGCTGAATCGCCTTGCTGAGCGGCTCACCCTTGATGAATCGCATCGCATAGTAAGGTCGGCCATCGGCATGAAGCCCAAGACCATAGATGGGGACGATGCCGGGATGCTCGAGCCGGCCCGTCACCTCCGCTTCCAGCACGAAACGCTGCCGGCTCTCTGCATCGCCGGCGTGGCGCGCCTGAATCTCCTTGAGCGCGACTTCGCGATTCAACTCCTCATCGACAGCGACGAAGACCTCGCCCAGACCGCCGCGCGCATGGGAGCGAAGGACGTGAAACCGTCCCGCCGAGGACGGTTCGACCGGGCCAGACGCATCGGGAGTCGCGGACGAGGACAGCCGGCCAAGCGTCTGAAGAGTCGCCGGGCCGTCCATCGTCGAGGGCGGCACGTTCTCGGTTGTTTCCAGAGCTGGCGGAGGGACCGACCCGAGTGTGTGCAGCGTTGGCGGAGTCAGGCTCGAATCCTGTGGCTGTTCGGGGACGGACATGCGTTCCTCGTGAATGGATCAGAAAACCGGCAGGATGACAGGCCAATCGACCATCACTTTTCAGGGCGAGGATTCGGCTTCAGCGTGCCTTGCGCCTCTAGCCATTCGGCACAGCGCCGCGGCCAGGTGGAGGCTGGACTGTCGCTGGGACGCAGCCCGAATCCGTGACCGCCCGATGCGTAGATGTGCAACTCCGCCGGGACGTTCGCTTTCTTGAGCGCGAGATACATCGCGACGCTGTTCTCCGGCCGGACTCCATCATCCCCGGCATGGGCGAGGAACATCGGCGGCGTTTTCTTGCTGATGGGCAGCGACGGCGACAGTTCTTCCTTCCCCTTGGTTTGCAAGTAAGCCGGATAGACGAGGACGGCGAAGTCGGGCCGGCAGCTCACCTTATCGACGTCATCGGCCGATTCGTAGGCTCGTTTCTCGAAGTTCGTCGCTGCCCAGGCAGTCAGGTGTCCGCCGGCCGAGAAGCCGAGCATCCCGATGCGTTTGGGATCGATGCCCCATTCCGCGGCCTTGCTCCGAACCAGGCTCAGGCCGCGCTGGGCGTCCATCAGCGCCTGGATCGGCGGCGTGTCTCCCGGTGTGCCGGGGCGCCGGGGGACTCGATACTTCAGCACGATGCCGGTGACGCCGATGGAGTTGAGCCAGTGCGCCACTTCCTCGCCCTCGAGGTCCCAGGCAAGGATGTTGTAACCACCACCGGGAGCGATCAGGATGGCTGCGCCGGTGTCCTTCTCCTTCGCGGGCCTGAAGACTGTCAGCGTCGGCTTGGTGACATTGGTAACGCGCTTGACCTGTTTTTCGCCGGGCTTCGATTCCTGCACCTTCTCCTCGCCGATGCCCTCCTTGTCGCCGGGGGCCTTGTCGGGCCAGAGGTCGAGAGTCAGCGGTTTCTCGGCCGGCTTGGCGGCCGCACACTGTTTGCCGGTCACGATGAAACAGAGAGCCAACAGGCTCCCGATGGAGATCGCTCGTCGCATGATCTTGTACCCCTTCGATGCCGAGGTTTACCCTTCACCGCTGTCGCGCAACAGTTCTTTGGCCCACAATGCATCCTCGCCCTCCAGAGGCGGACGAGGCTCCTTGCCGTAATCCACCGACATATCGTAGCCGGCCCTGTCGTAGGCGCTCCTCAAGACAGCCCCCAGGTCGAGTGGTGCTTCCGGGTCCTTACCGCGCAGCGGGATCTTGATGACCGGCAATTCCTGACGCACGCTGACCGGCCAGAAGCGAGTTCGCGTACGCTGGTCGGCGCGGGAAATCAGGATTCGGTAATCGCTTGGCCGTAGAGGAGGATCGGTTACGGAGGGGAAACCATCCCGGAGCAGGTCAATCTCGACCCAGTGGACCTCGGAATTCATGATCTCGCGGCGCTTGGTCATGAAACTCGCCCGGCCGCGCGAGCCGCGAACCTTGTTGGTCGGGCTGAGGACTTCAATGATCGTAACCAGTTCTTCCGACTCCACCTCGATGATCTTCAAAAAGGCCTCCTCGATCTCCTCATCCATCAGCGTCGGCACGATCAGAGGTTGCGTCACGGCGAGCATTGGTTCGGCCTTTGATTTCCTCGTTCCCTTTCGCTTTGGGTTCCGATCCACGCGGACGTCGGGGACAAGGACCGTGCGGCCGGGGTCGTCGTCATCGGAGATGTAGACGCGCAACTCCACTCGGGCTACATAGCGCGGCCGAACAGTGGGAGTGAGGGCAGCCTGGATTCCGCTGATCAGTCCGTGATGCACGTCCGGCCAGATCGTGGGCGATTCCAGATAGGGATCCATTCCAGGGAAGGGGGAAGGCATCATGTCTCCTTTCTTGCCGGTTGCGGGGTTACGGTACTTCTGCAAAGCCGCAAGCGGCTGGAATCCGAGAAGTTCTATCGTCCCGCCGTCACTCCGCCGGCGGTTTGTATCCGGCCGGCGGCGTCACCACCTCGAAGTCGCTGCCCTTGAGCTTGCGAAGCTCGTCGTGAAGTACCGGAATCCGCGGGTCCGGCGTCACCGAGATGGCCCAGTCGATGCCGTTGTCCGCCACGAACATGCCATACTTCTTCAGCCCCTTCAGAATGGCCTTCACCTCCGGCGAGAACTCCGACACGTCAAAGTCCTTCCGCAGCCGCAAGCGCTCGCCCATGCGTGGCAGGTTCTCATCCGTCAGTTTGCTGGCGAAATGCGTGGCCGGATAGACATATTCGCGCTTCGTTTTCACCACCGTGACCCTCATGGCGTGCTCGACCATTCCTCGCTTCAATTCGTCGTACCGAACGACAGCGGGGAAGACCGGCAGCCCCGCGGCGTCCGACGACGTCCACCCGTCAGGACGCAGGGCATTCGATTTCAGATCGAACACCGACGCCTGAGCGGCCTCCCAGCCGGCGTCTGTCTTTCTCAACTGGTAGAACTCGTACAGCATCCGCTTCGTTGGATCGACGACCAACGCATGCCGGTCGCCGCCTTCTTTCGCGGTGTCGCGCTGCACGTCGTCGAGAGTGAACTTCTTTCCGGCTTGTCGCTCGTAGTTGGCCGGCCAGCCCTCGATGGGCGTGATGTCCGGGACGGGGAACGGTCCCTTGTCGGACTCGGCGGGATAGGACACGAGCTTCACGTCCACCTTCTTCTGGTCCGGCGGCATCAGCACGAAGCCCATGTCCGGGTTGTAGCGGAAGGGCTTGTCCGCCCCAATTTCGGCCACGATGTTCTTCGAGCGTGGATGAAGCGGCCAGTCCTCGACGACCAGGTTCCAGGGGTTGTCCGCAGGAAAAACCTCAAGTGCCGACAGGATCGCGTCGGCCTCGGGGGTGTGGAACATCAGAGGCTTCTCGACCTTCGGCATCTTCGCCGCCCGAATGCGCGCCAGACGCGCGGGATCGCCCTGGACCGCCGCTGCCTTCGGGCCGCCCCCTCCGCCGGCGAGGAAAGGCGTGATCGTCAGATCGACGTTGAGGTCGCCGACCTTGCCCTTGATGCGGTAGCCGACGAGCGGCTGCGGGCCGGCTGTCCCTCCTGGGACCGAAGGAATCGCAGCGTCGATTCCCTCCAACCAGATGTTGCCGAAATAAACCGTCGGCGCCTTGCCGTCCACGTCGAGGATGTACCAGCGGGTCACACTTGCCAGGTTGGGCGCAGAGCCGTTGACGTTCGCCATCTCGTCTGTCCCAATCGTCACTTCGTTCTTGCCGGGCTTCAACTTGATCGGGACGACGACGCGAGTCTGGTAACTGGTCGAGCGCGCGTGAACCACGGTCAGTTCGAGGGCGACCACGTTGCGCGAAGGATTGAAGGCATCGAAGCGGAATCGAGCGAAACGCTTCCAGTCCTTGTTCGTTCCCGCGCCGACACCGATGCTGTCGCCGACCGCAAAGGCAACCTTGAGGGCCTTGCCTCCGCCGAGTTCCTTGTGCTCCTCGACGATCTCGGGTTTCGTCTTGTCGTCCATGCCGGTGTCGGAAGGGACCTGTCCCTTGCCGACATTCAGCAGATACGTCTTTTCTGGAGGGGCGTCGGCTGAAAAAGAAGCCAGCGTGAAGGCGAGGCATGCGCTGATGGATACGGCAAGCAGAGGCAGGCGGAGGGTCATGACCGTCTCCGTGAGGGTGTCGAGTGACTCGGCCTCATCATGCGCGGCAGGGGAGTGGTCCGCAAGGGATTTTCCGGGCCTGACACGGGGCAAGGAAGAGTTACTGAGTTTGCCGGGGTGGTCTTGGCGGCACGATCTGTTACAATGTTGTAGTGTTGTAGAGATTGTTCGTCCCCGTGAGATTCTAATGCCATTCCAGAAGTTCGGTCTACCATCCTCCCTTATCCGGAACGTTCGCGCCCTCGGCTACGTCACCCCCACCCCGGTTCAGGTCCAGGCCATCCCCGCCGTCCAGAGCGGACGCGATCTGATCGCCACCGCTCAGACCGGCACCGGCAAGACCGCGGCTTTCCTGCTGCCGGTGTTGCAGATGCTGCTCGACCGCCCGCGCGGTTCAACCGGGACACTGGTCCTGACGCCGACGCGCGAACTGGCCCAGCAGATTGAAACCGTCTTTCGCGGTCTCGCCGCCGATACGCCTCTGCGCTCCGCGCTGGTCATGGGAGGAGTGTTTCAAGGACCGCAAGAACGCGCACTGCGCAGCGGCGTCGATCTGATCGTCGCCACGCCGGGCCGGCTTCTCGCCCTGCTGCGTGAGGGCCACGGCAACCTGTCCAACCTGCGGACGCTGGTGCTGGACGAAGCCGATCAGATGTTCGACATGGGATTCTTCCCCGACCTGAAGCGGATCATCGCTTTCCTGCCGGCCCAGCGCCAGACACTGCTGTTCTCGGCGACCATGCCGCCGGACGTGGCCAAACTTGGCCAAACGATCCTGCGCGACCCGCTCTCCGTGGAGATCGGACCTCAGGGGACGGCGGCGCAAGATGTGACGCACACGGCCTATCCGGTCCCCGCGCATCGCAAGACGGCCCTCTTGCGGCATCTGCTCAAACAGATGGAGATGCCCTCCGTGCTGGTGTTTACGCGGACCCGCCGCGGAGCGAAACGCCTGGCGCAGGCGCTCTACGAATCGGGTCATGGCGTTGAGGAGTTGCACAGCGACCGCAGCCCTGGACAGCGAGCGAGGGCGATGGAAGGATTCCGAAAGAAGGCGTTTCCCGTGCTGGTCGCGACGAACATCGCGGCCCGCGGGATCGACGTCCGTCACATCACTCACGTCATCAACTTCGACGTGCCTGCCGCTCCGGACGAATACGTCCATCGCATCGGCCGTACCGGCCGGGCGGGAGACAGCGGTGATGCGCTGGTGCTGGTCTCGCCTGAGGAAGCCAGCCTACTCGCTCGCATCGAACGGCAGCTCGGCCGCGCCATTCCGCGCCGGCGTCTGGACGACTTCGACTACGCAGCGGCAGCACCGCCGAAGACGGCCCAACGGCGTCAGCCGGCGGGAGCGTCGAGAGGTGGGCCGAAGCCCGCGCGGAGACAGAACCGGCGCTGAGCCGCGATGATTGACGAGCCGCTTCTTCAAACAACCGCTCCCTTGCGGTCGCGGCTCGTTATGATTGACGAGCCGCGACCGCAAGGGAGCGGCTTCTTCCAACTGCCTCGAACCGTGCCGATCGGCGATATCGCGGCTGCTCGCGGAGAGTCAGCGATGAACAAGGTCCGGTATGGCGTCATTGGCCTGGGATGGTTCGGGGAGAAGCATTGCGAAGCCCTGATCGGCCTGCCGAACGTCGAATTGCTCGCGCTCTGCACCCGCAGGCAAGATCGCCTGAGTGAGTTGGCTCGACGCTTCGGCGTCCAGCACGCTTACACCGACTATCACACCCTGCTGGCCAATCCGGAGATCGACGCCGTCAGTATCGTGACGATGTGGGACCAGCACACCGCTCCCACGCTGGCGGCGCTTCAGGCAGGCAAGCACGTCTTTCTCGAAAAGCCGATGGCTTCGACGCTGGTGGATTGCGATGCAATCGTCGCGGCGTCGAAGGCCGCTCCCGGCTTCTTCATGGTCGGCCACATCTGCCGGTTCAATCCCCGTTACGCTGCCGCCAGGGCCACTGTCGCCGAGGGACGCATCGGCAAGATCGTGTCGATGTACGCGCGACGCAACATTCCCGCCTGGGTCACTGCCGACCTGCTGAACAAAATTGGGCCGATCATCGGTGACGGCGTCCATGACACGGACCTGATGCTGTGGTACAGTGGGGCGCATGTGGTAAGCGCCTACGCTCAAACGGTGAGCGTGCGCGGCCTGAAGTATCCCGACCTCGGCTGGACCATGTATCGCTTCGACAGCGGAGCCGTCGGCGTACTTGAGAACGTCTGGTGTCTGCCAGAC
>JBBRIK010000312.1:0-6571 GCA_038221045.1 Gemmatales bacterium | reverse complement strand
TCCCGTGCGGTCGCGGCTCGTCAGCGGGCGCGGCAAACTCGGAGCGACGGCTGCCGACTGGGCATCGCTGCTGCCGGAGGACCAGAAGCCCAAGAAGCCCGATCCGGCACCGCAACAGCCGTGAGAGAAGGCCTCTGATGGAAAGCGGGCGGGTGCTGACGCCGAGACGACTCTCTCGGAAAGCCAGCACACGCCCGCTTTGCTTTTGGCCCCGCTTGTCGCTCCCGGGGGGATCGCACTATGATAAGCAGAGTATGAAACGCTCCCACCCGGTTTCCTCCCCCTGTCCGACCAGCGAAGACGAACTCCGCCTGGCGCTGGAAAAAGCGGGCCGTCGATTCACGCGACAGCGCGCGGCGGTCTTCGCGTACCTCCGCGCCGTCGAGACGCATCCGACGGCAGAGCAGGTCTTCGCCGGCGTTCGCCAGATGATCCCGCGCCTCAGTCTCGCCACGGTTTACAAGTCCCTCGAAGCCCTCGTCGATGCCGGGCTGGCGGCGCGTCTGGCCAGTGAGGACGGCACTGCTCGCTACGATGGCCGCAGCGACGCCCATTATCATCTTCGCTGTCTGGAGACGGGTCAGGTCCGCGATCTGCCGTTGCCTTACGATCCGCTGTTGCTGGAGCGTCTCGCGCCGCAACTCGTCGAATGGCTGCGTCAGGAAGGGTTTGAAATGATGGGACACCGCATCGAACTCGTCGGCCGCTTCGTCGAAGAGCGCTACGCCGCAAGCGGCAAGACAGAGACCCGTTAGCGCTGGGCGCTCGGAAGCCGCGATACGTCGATGCCGGCGATGTGACGGCGCAATTCCTCTTCGGGCGATTTCACCACCTGGGCCAGACGAGGCCGCAGCGTCTCGGGCTTCTGGTTCGCTCGCAAATGCTGGAGATGCTGGAGATACGCGAGCAGAGCGGCCTTCGCCTCGCGGTTGCCGCGCAGGCAATAATGCGTCCAGGCCCATCCTTCGCGATACTCCGCCGGCTTCATGTCCTTGACCTGTTCCAGCGATTCCAGCCGCGCCAGGTCCGGCGCGAACGGCTCGACGACGGAACGGCGAATGTGATTGAGATGCGATTCGTTCACCCCGCGCGACTCCGGCGGCAACTCGAAGAACTCGGCCAACCCCTCATCGAGCCATAACGGCACGTCGTGCAGGACGCTGTGCAGCAGCGCATGCGTCAACTCGTGTCGGAGGTCCTGCAAGATGCGTTCGCCCCAGTAGGTGAACACCAACAGGTCCTCGCCGCCCATCGTGCGCGGCTGAGCGACGAAGAAGGCACGCCGCTTCGGCAGTTCGGGATAGCGAGCCTGCATGTACTGTTCGTAGGTCTCGCGATCCTCGAACAGGTAGACGAGGACCGGCCGTTCCGAGGTGGGTAGTTGCAGTTCCTTGCAGACCTGATCGCGCAGTCCCGCCAGTTCGCGGAACTCCGTGCGGTTGCGATCCAACTCGAAGTCGGAGAGGAAGACGTAAGGAGCGAGGCGGTACGAATATCGTCCCGGCTTGCCGCCCGTCGCGGTCGCGGTTTTCTCGCGCGGCCCCGTCTCGGCGGGCCGGTCATCGACCGACGTGAACATCTTCAGACCGCGACAGCCGGACAGCGCAAGCAAGCCCAGCACAACGGCGATTCGGAGATGGGCTGGCAACCGGCTCATGCACGCGGACCCTCACAATGATGAATCCCAGCAAGGGGCGAAGTCATATCCATTCGCGTCGATGAATGCAAGAGAATTGCCGTCAATACAGCGGCCTGCCGCTGCGAAGGTTCCGGGCGATCTTCGCGCGGGTTGCCTGCTCGACCTGTCTCCACCAATCTTTCCAGCCCTTGCGTCCGCGCAGGCCACTCTCGAGATACAGAAGCAGGAAGCGAAGGCGGTCCGTCCGGCTCAGGGCAGCATGATGGACAAAACTCGCGTTGAGCCGGGACAGGTTCTGCACCTTGCGCCGTTTGCTCAGCCAGCGATGTCGCCGTACTCCCACCAGATCGATCAGCCAGACGCGCGACGCCGTCAACGGCCAGTGATCGAGCGGCTCGGCAGAGGACGACTGCAAACCGGCCGAGGATTGACGCGCGATCAGCACATTCGACGCTTTCAGATCGCGATGCGACAGGTTGCGTCGATGCAGGTCGCGGACGAGCCGGGCCATCTCCGCCAGCACGGACCGTAACTTCTCTTTTCGGACGCCGGAGGGCAGTTCCTTCATCCTCTTCATGAATTCGACCAGATCCTCGGCCTCCTCGACCTTCGCAGTCAGGAGATAGCCCTCGTGGTCCAAGCGGCCTCGACGACGATGCATCATCAGCAGCGGACGCGGCGTCGGCAGCCAGCGCAGCCGCAGACCGTGGCCCATCACCCAGGAACGCAGCGCTCCCGTCGGCCGAAGCAGGGCAACCCAGGGGTCCTTGGCCGACGTGACGCGGAAGCGCTTGTAGATGACGCGCTGGACGCTGCCGTTGAAGGTCATGTCCAGCTCGGCGACAGTCGAACTGCGCGAGTCCTTGAGCAGCTTGACGCCGGGCTGAGAGAACGGCGCGTCGGGATCGCGGAGCAACTCCGCGAGGGCCGACGCATCCAGGTCGGTGACGGCATGCCCCTTGGCGGCGGGCGAGGAGACGCGACGAAACCGGCGATTGTTTTCCCGGCAACGCGGATCGAGAGTGCGCCAGAAGCCGAGGTTTGAGAGCAGCGTCCGGTCCTCGACCTCGCGCAGCCGATGAGGGCAGACGCAGCGCGTGACCAACTGCCCCCGATGCGTGCGGCGAAGCGCACAGTAAGCATGCCAGCAGCGCAGCCGATCGGCACGCGAGGCGCGCAAACTGAACCAGCGATTGAGGATGACCAGGTTGTCGCGGCTGGCGCTCCAGTCCGGCGGCTCGCCGAGGCGAACGGCGTGCAGGTCGATCAGGAAGAGATGGGGGACGTCGGCGTCGCGCCGCAGCAGAATGTTGCCGGGATGCAGATCGTCGTGCATGAGGCCAGCGCCATGCATGCGGGCCAGCAACTCGCCGAGGGCGACGGCGATTCGCTGGCGAATCCGTGTGCGGCGTGGCTCGGGCCAGGAGGGTAATTCGCGTTCGAGGAAGGTGTTGAGCTGGCAGGTCTCTTCGAGAGCCACGGTCAGCAGGAAGCTGTCTCCGTCGCCGCGTTCGGAAACGCCGGCCGCCAGGGGAGCATAGGTCGGAACTCCGCGGCGGGCGACTTCGAGAGTGCGCTCATATTCGCCGAGTGCCTTGTCGGGACGAAGCCAGGAGCGGAGCCGTGAGCGAACGCCGCCGGCGCGATTGTGCTTCACGAAAAAGTGCAGGCCAGGCAGACGCACCTCGTAGACGGCGCGCGGACCTGCGTTCTTGACGACGCGAGCCTGTCCACCGCGCAGCCATTCGTCGAAGCGCAAACCGTTGTCGTCCAGCAGCAACTCGCGCAGCTCGGACGGCAAGCGCCAGCGCAGACCGCCCACGTTCAGATCGATGATGGAAGACATCGTGTCTCCTCAAGGACGTTCAGCCATAGGGCAGCGCCGGCTGTCACGCTGTATTGCCTCTCGACGCGCGCCCGTCCTGCGTCTCCCATGCGCTGCCTCAGGCTCGCATCCTTCGCCAGCATCGCAATGGCCCCAGCCCATTCCTCGGCGGTCGAGGCGAGAAAGCCTGTCTCGCCGTGGCGAATCATCTCGGCGTGGACGCCGACCGGGTTCGCGACGACCGGCAGTCCCGCCGCCATGTATTGCAGCACCTTGAGACCGCACTTGCCGCGGCTCCAGTCGTCGTCCGGCACCCACGCGATGCCGACGTCCGCGCTCGCCAGCTCGCTCGCTTCCGCCTTCTCGGACCACACCACCTCATCGACCGGCAGATGTTCGAGGTGGAAGAACGAATCGCAGACAAGTTTGAGACGCACGCCGGGACAGTGCCGGCCGGCGTGTTCGAGCAAGGGAGCAATCAGTTTCAGCCCTTTGAGGGTGCTGGACGAGCCGATCCAGACCAGTCGGACGTCATCGGTGCGTCGATGCCGCGCCTGGGGATACTGGCCCGGCTCGACACAGGTGGGAATGACGTGGACGGCCTTCGCTCCCTGGCGGCGGGCCTCGCCCGCCAGGAAGGCGTTGCCCCCGATGACGCCATCGACGGTCCGGCAGACCCCACTGAAACGTCGCAGACGACGCGGATCGTGCATGCCGCGCCGATCGTAGGAGTCGCGCAGATAGATGGCGTCGTCGAGGTCGAAAAACAGGGGACGGTCAGCGGCGCGGAGACGGTTCAGCATCCAACGGGGCAGAAGTCGGCGCTGAATGATGACGGCCTCGTGCCGTTTGAGCGAAGCGCCCAGACGCAGCCGGCCCCAGAGCGATTTCGGGAAAGGGACGAGATCGAGGCGATGGCCTGCCGCCTCCAGATGCGATTGGAAGGCGGCAAAGCGATACCGGCAACAGACGTGAGTGGGACTTTCGACCAGGACGGCCAGATGCACGCGATGGACCCCCTCCTTGTCCAAATGTCTAATTTCTAAGGACGAATGACGAAAGAATGACCAATGACCAATGACCAATGTCGAACGGGGAAGAAGAGCGCTCGTTCGTCATTCGACATTTCTGATTCGTCATTCTTTCGTCATTCGTCCTTAGAAATTAGACATTTGTTATCGCCGCCGTGTCGTCGCACGGCGTATCTCACGCTGAGCGTCGGCCTTCTTCTTCGACTCGCGCTTGTCAAAGTTCTGCTTGCCGCGCGCGACGGCCAACTCCAACTTCGCCCGTCCTTCTTTGAAGTAGATGCGCAAGGGAATCAAGGTGAACCCGCGATCCGACGCCTTGCCGGCGAACTTCGCGATTTCATTGCGGTGCAACAATAACTTGCGCGAGCGCTTCGGCTTGTGGTTCAGCCGATTGCCCATCGAATACTCGGGAATGTCGCTGCCGATCAGCCACACTTCGTTGTCCTCGATCTTCGCATAGGCGCCATCGAGGCTGGAATTGCCCTCGCGCAGGCTCTTCACCTCGGTCCCGCACAGCACAAGACCGCACTCCAGAGTATCGTGAATCTCGTACTCGTGAAGCGCTTTCCTGTTGCGACAGACCGTCTGGATGCCTTCAGGATCAGTATTCTTCGCCATGATGCAGCCTCCTCGTCCGTCTATTGTAACAATGTCCGCCCCGGCAGAGAACGGAGATCAATCCTGCGATTGACAGCGAGGGACACCCGTTCTATATACACCGCCCTACCTCGAACCGAGTGGCGAGCGAGCGGAAGCGCGATGTCCGACCAGAGTACGACCGTCGCCGAACTGCGCGAATGGATGCGCCGCTTCGTCGCCGAACGCGAGTGGGAGCAGTTCCACAGCCCGAAGAACCTCGTCATGGGCCTGTCCTGCGAGGTGGCCGAGCTGATGGAACACTTCTTGTGGATGGACAACGAAACCTCGCGGCGGGTTCTCGACGATCCCGCCAACCGCGAACCGATCGCCGACGAACTGGCCGACGTCACCCTGTACATCCTTTGTCTGTGCAACACCCTCGGACTCGATCTCAGCGAATGCGTGGCCGCCAAGCTCGTCAAGACGGGACAGAAGTACCCGGTCGAACGGATCAAGGGACGATACAAACTCGACCCGGAAAGATGAACATTAGTTGACAAGAAGAAAGAATTATCTTTTGTCAAATAGCTGGTTGCCGGAGGGGGAGAGAGCATCTAAGCTAGTCAACTCAGTTGCCTCTCTTTTGCAACCTCCCGCCTTGACGCAGATAGTAAGTGAAACGCCAGGATGGCGCTAATCGGGGAAGGGATTCCCCTTCTTTCGGGCAGGTTCATACCACGACGCACACCGAGAATGCATGGAGAGAGCGAGCCTTGGCTTGCTCTTGAGCCAGAAACGGGGCGTGGGTAATATCCGGCGCGGAAGAGGCAGGCAGGCGCACCTCGAGCTACACATTCTCTGTCACATTCCCGATCGGAACGGGAGCGATCGCGGAGCCGGGAACGGCAACGTTCCGCGCTGCGCGAGGAGGAGAGGAGCGGAATGAGTACCAACCGGACAGAGAAGGAACAGGTGCGCGTCCACATCCGCTGGATGATCCGTCGCGATATGCCGGAAGTCCTCCACACCGAACAGGAGAGCTTCGAGTTCTCCTGGACCGAGGAGGACTTCCTTCGCTGCCTGCGCCAGCGCAACTGTATCGGCATGGTGGCCGAGCAGGGCGAGAAAGTCGTCGGCTTCATGATTTACGAACTGCACAAGGCGAAACTGCACATCCTGAACTTCGCCGTGCATCCGTCCTGCCGCCGGTACCGCATCGGCTCGCAGATGGTGGCCAAGCTCATCAGCAAGCTGTCGAGCCATCGGCGAACGCGGATCACTCTCGAAGTGCGTGAGACGAACCTGGCCGCCCAGTTGTTCTTCCGCGCCCAGGGCTTCCGGGCCATGCGCGTGCTGCGGACCTACTACGAGGACAGCGGCGAGGACGCCTTCCTGATGCAGTATCGTCTGGCCGACGACGTCAGCGACGAGTTCGAGGCCACGATCAACCGCATCGCCCAGTTCGAGGGGCGTTGATTGCAGAGGGCGAGCGGGGGG
>JBBRIK010000311.1:0-6581 GCA_038221045.1 Gemmatales bacterium | reverse complement strand
GATCACGTCGAAGGTGAACTTCTCGCCTTTCTTGGCGTCGAAGGCGTAGCAATCGACGTCGCCCGGCGCGTCCATGCCGCCGCTGACGCCGGCCGGGACGCTGATGAGTTGAGCTTTCGCTGCCGTGTCGTTATGGCCGGTCGCCTCGCGCACATCCGGCAGTTTGCTCACCACGACCGGCACGGGATTGCTCTGTTGGTCCTTGCCCAGCGACAGGGAATACCACTGTAGTCCCTCCGCCTCGCCGGCAGGCAGCGTCAGGTCGGCGACCGCCTCGGCGGGCAGATTGTAACCGATCAGCCGCAACTTCGTCGTCGCGCCCGGCGTCGCTCGCATCGGCAGGACGTGCGTGACATAGGGCCGATCATTGACCTCGATGCAGTAATTCCAGTGGCGAGAGCCGGCGAAGCGAACGTCGCGCACTTCGAGGTAGTACTCGCCGGCCCTCGCGAACTTGTGATGAAGCAGCGGGTCGGCGGCGTAGTAATTGTCGTTCGAGGCCAGCACGGTCCCCTTCTCATCGCGCAGAATCAGGATGGGATCCGCGATGACTTGCAAGTCGTGAATGCGGTCGGCCAGACGATGACAGTACATGTGAAAGGTGAGCGCCTGGTTCGCCGCGACCTTGAACTTGAAGAAATCGACGTCCTCCGGCACCTCGATCGCGCCGCAAACAGCGGCCGGCAGCGCGATCGGCTGGGCCGTCTTCATCGTGTTGTTGTTCGGAGCTTCGAGGACGATCGGGTCGCGCACGACAACGATTTGGCCGAGCGTGGACGCACCCTGAGGGGTGATGAGGCGAACGTCGCGCAAACCGGGCAGGGCGTCGGGAGCGGTCTTGAAGCGCACCTTGAGGCGAGTCACGACCGGCTTCGTCGCGGGGGGCGTCTGGCCGGGCTTGAGGGCCGGCGACGGATCGACTTCGCCGGCGACGCCCATGCCAGTAACGAAGACTTTGTAGGCTCCGTTCATGTTGTGGACCGACTCGAACTCGCACTCGCAGGTCTTGCCCGTCTGTACCGCCCCGGGGCTGACACCCATGACCATTGGATAGAACGTGTCGGCCCGCCCTGCCGTCATGGCAAGCAAGAGGGAGGTGACGGCGAGGAGGCGTTTCATGAGGGTTGTTCCTTCCCAGGACAGGCGGCCTCCTCACTATACCATTACCTCCGGTGAGGTCCACCACCTCTCCCAGGGTGTGCGGGGGGAATGAGATGCATCGAGGATCGAGGCGCGGAATGCGGGGGATCGGCTGCGCTGACTCGGGTGGTGGAAGGTGTGTCGAGTTGAGGGAGAAAATGAGCGGAGCAGGTCCAGGCATACCGGGTTGTCCCGGCCTCGGATCAGGGACGACTCCGTGCGCCTCCATGACGCCGTGAGTCGCGGGATGGACGGTGGGTTCGCCGTGGCCACCCCTTCGGAAAAGCAGCCCTCTGGCGGGCTTCGCCCCTCCAGAGCTGTCTCTTTGCGTCCCAGCCTCACGGCTGGTTTGCCCTTTCGAGGATGAAAGGCGTTGTGATCCGAGCGAGACACCTGAACTTGCTCCCGAAAGCCGGCACAAATTCTGCCAGCTTCGTTTGCTACTCCACTCTAGGATGCGATTCCCTCGAAGGCAAACCAGCATCCGAAAATGCTCATCGGGCGGTTCTACGCGGCGTTCGTCGCCAGCCTCTACTCGCCCGAAGGGAACCGCCGGGGTACAATCCAAGTCATGGTAAGGGATTTCTCCGCGCCTCCGGATACCCATCATGCACGCATGTCTGTTCCTTCTGCTCGCGCTCGCTCCCGAAACCGAACTGCAAGCGATCGTCAAGGTGCTCGAAGATCCCGGCGAACGGCCCAGCGCCAGGATAGACGCCTGCCGCAAGATCGCCAAGTTCGGCGAGAAGGGCCTCAGCGCTCTGCCCGCCCTCGTCGGCGTCATCGGCCCCCTCGGCACCGCCGGTCAGGTTCCGTCTGAGTTGACGCGGGCCGCCGTTGACGCTCTCGACAAGATGGGGTCCGGTGTCCTGCCCGCGCTGCGTGACACCCTCAAGTCGCGCGAAGCCGATACGCGAAAATCGACCGCCGTCGCTCTCGTCCTTCTCGGCAAAACAAATAAGGCCGCTCATCCGCTGCTGGTCGAGGGACTCGCCTCGAAGGACTCCATCGTCGTGGAGACTTGCCGGCGGGGACTCGGCGGCATCATCGGTCCCTTCGCCGTCCCTGGCCTAATAGAGGGACTCGGAAACAAGGAAACCGCTGTTCGCGTCACGATCATCGAACTTCTCGGCGAGTTGCCGCGCACCCATCCATATCCGCGCGTCGTCTCCGCTTCCGCCGCCCTGGCGAAGGCGCTGAAGGACCCGGAAGTCACGGTCCGCCGGCAAGCCGCCCATGCCTTCTACGAGGTCATTCGCTCGAGCCGTTCCGCCGCTCTTCCCACCCGCGCCGCACTCGGCGCGCTGCGCAACGCCCTCAAGGACAGCGATCCGGCCGTCCGCGGCGAGTCGGCCGTCTCCCTCTCCCGTCTCGGATCGCAGGCGCGCGCGGCCGTACCCGACCTCGTCAAGCTGCTCGACGACGAGAACCCCGGCGTTCGCCTCCAGGCCGCCGAGGCGCTGGGCATGCTGGGGGCGGACGCCCTGCCCGCCTTGCCCGCGCTGCGAAACGCTCTGCCGGGCGCGGAAGGCCGAACGCGCTTCACTCTCGCAACCAGCATCTACCTCATCGGCCGCGATCCAGAGCCGCTCCTCGACGTTCTGCCCGTCGCCCTGGCCGGACGCGACGAGGTGGCCCGTCTCTGGGTCATGGCCCCGCTGAACGATCTGGGCGCTGACGCGATGCCCGTCCTGCTCAAACTGCTCGACGCCCCCAATGAACAGGCGCGGATGCAAGCGATCCGCGGGCTGGCCCAACTGCGCGACGAGGGGCGGAGCGCTCTGCCGGCGCTGACCGCAATGCTCAAGAGCAAGAAGAAGGACGACCGGCTGCCTGCCGCCCTGGCGCTGGGCGGCATGGGGGCCTCGGCTCGCTCCATCGTCCCCACCCTGATCCGTCTTCTCGAGGAGGGCAACGGCGAGCAGCGCGAAGGCGCCGCCTTCGCACTGAGCCTCATCGGACCGGCTGCCCGCGAAGCTCTACCGTCGCTGCTGAAGGCTCTGAACGGCTCCAACGCAGGAGTTCGCCGCCGGGCCGCCGACGCGATTCGCCGCATCGGGCTGAAGACCGACGATATCCTCTCGAAGCTCGACGCTCGCCACGAGGACGAGGATCCGAGCGCTCGTCTGGCGGTTGCCGCGGCGCTGATTCGCCTTGGCAAGCCGGGGAAAGTGATGCCTGACCTCCTCGCCTTGCTGAAGGAGAGTTCGGGGGAGCAGCGTGAGGACTTGTATCTGCTGATTCGTGACCTTGGGCCGGCGGCAAAGGATGCAGCGCCGCTGCTCGTCGAGGCGCTGAAAGACCCGCTGAACTATGATGACGCGGTCAGCACCCTGACGGCCATCGGGCCGGGTGCCATTCCCGAGTTGAAGAAGGCCCTGGGGAGCAAGGAGTTCCTCCAGCGCGTGGGGGCCATTCTCGTCCTGAGCAAACTCGGTCCCGCCGCCGCGCCGGCCGTGGCCGAGTTGAGAAAACTCCTGAGCGATTCGGACGACGAACTGCGTTACCGGGCCATCGACGCCCTGGGCGCGATCGGTCCCGCGGCCCTGGAGAGCGTCCCCGAGTTGATCAAAGCGGTGAAGGACGACGATCTCGACATCCGCCGTCTCGCCTGCACCGCTTTGGGATACATCGCGGAGCCGGCTGCCCCCGTGGTGAAGACACTGACGTCGGCGCTGGACGATGCGGATGAGTCCGTCCGTGAGGAAGCGGCTGCTGCTCTGGGCTGGCTTGGCGCGGGAGCGAAGGCGGCCCTGCCGGCGCTGACGAAACAGGCGAAGGGAGGCCGTCGGTTCGTCAACCTGGCGGCGGCGTATGCCGTGGCGCGGATCGATCCATCGAACGCGGACGGAGGGCCGCTCCTCCAGGCCGCCCTCAAGGAGACGAACTGGAGCGTGCGCGTGATGGCGATCAAGGACCTCGGTGGACTCGGACCCGTCGCGAAGGACGCCCGGTCGGCGCTGGTGGACCTGCTCGGAAGCAGCATTCTCGAAGAGCGTGTCGAGACGGCGACGGCGCTGGGCCGCATCGGCCTGGATCGCAAGACGGCGGCCCTGCTGGCGGGGTTGCTGAAGGATCGCTCCCTGCGTCTGGCGCGGGAAGCCGCGCTCGCCCTGGGCCAGGCGAACGGACTCGAGTTGATGGAGACGTTGCCGAAGTTGCTCGAAGCGCTGGAGGATCCCGATCCGGAGTTGAGTGCCTCGGCAGCGCTGGCGGTGTTGAAGACCGATCCGAAACAGGCGAAGGCACGGGCGCGCTTGAAGGAGAGGCTGGAGGTATTGACGCGCGGCCTGGAGCAGAGCCGGCAGCTGCCGCGCAATCCGAGGTCGCGCCGGAGCGCGAGTCACTGGCTGTCGGCCCTGGAACAGCTTGGACCCGACGCGAAAGAGGCACGGGCTTTGATCGCGAGCCTGGCGACGAACGATCCGGAGGCGGACGTCCGCACCCAGGCGGCGCGCGTGCTGAAAGCGATCGACGGCGTCAAGGAGTGACGGCCTGCCGCTTGCGGCTTTGCAGAAGACCGCTAAGCCGCAAGCGGCAAGAAACCCGCAGAATCGGCGCGACCGTTACTCATTCTCCCTCTTCCGCGTTCCTCACAGCCCCGATTGTGGACAAGCGCTTCGCGTTGCGTTACTCTGGAGTCTCGACCGGGTTCATATCTTTATCGCCTCCGCCGACGCGCCTGACTCTGAGGAAGGATATGCAGTTGCTCAAACGCCTGGTACAAGCCGGCTTTCTCAAAGCGAGCGACGTCGAGGCAATCTGCCTCGCGCACGCCGCCGTACCAGGCAAGCCTCTCCACGAACTGCTCATCGAGAAGGGTTACGTCCGCGAGGAAGACGTCCTGCCGCTGGTGGCCGAAGAATTTGGCATGGAACTCGTCGATCTCAGCGCGATCCAGGTCGATGCCGACACGCTCAAGGCGATGCCGCTCAAGCTCGTCCACCGCCGCAACCTGATGCCTCTGTCGCGCCAGAACGGCACGCTCGTCGTCGCCACCGGCGATCCGTTCGACATCAACTCGCTCGACGAATTGCAGATGCTGACCGGGATGCGCGTGCATCCCGTCCTGGCCAGTCCGAAAGAGATCACCCGGCTGATTCGCACGCACTTTGGCGTCGGCGGCGAGACGGTCTCCTCCCTGGTGCAGGAGCGAAAAGAAGACGAGATCGAACTGCTCGAAGGGCTGGAGGTCGATGACAGCGAGGCGGCCAAGATGGCCCAGGAGGCCAGCGTCGTCCGGCTGGTCAACGAGATTCTGCTCGAAGCGGCCAACGAGCGCGCCAGCGATATTCACATCGAGCCGGAAGAGACTACGCTGCGCATCCGCTATCGCGTCGATGGTTTGCTCCAAACGCAGAAGACCGCGCCGGAGATGCAGCGCTTCCAGTCGGCCATCATCACGCGCCTCAAGATCATGGCCCACCTGAACATCGCCGAGAAGCGTCTGCCGCAGGACGGACGCATCAAGATGCGCGTCCACGGCCGGCAGATCGACGTCCGCGTCTCGATCATTCCGATGATCCACGGCGAAGGCATCGTCATGCGTCTGCTCGACATGGGAGGGATGGCCTTCAACCTCGCCAGCGTAGGCATGGCCCAGGAAGTGTATGGCGTCTTCAAGCAACTGATCGATCGGCCGCACGGCATCGTCCTGGCCACGGGTCCGACCGGCTCCGGAAAATCGACCACCTTGTACAGCGCCCTCAACGAGATCAAGAACGACACGCTCAAGATCATCACCGTCGAGGACCCGGTCGAGTATCAACAGCCGGGCATCAGCCAGATTCAGGTACACAGCAAGATCGGCCTGACCTTCGGCCACAGCTTGCGGTCGATCCTTCGCCACGATCCAGACGTAATCCTGATCGGTGAAATGCGCGACCTTGAGACGGCCCAGATCGGCGTGCAGGCGTCGCTGACCGGCCATCTGGTGTTCAGCACGCTGCACACCAACGATTCGCCCAGCGCCTTCACCCGTCTGATCGACATGGGCATCGAGCCGTTTCTCGTCGCCTCGACGGTCGAGGGGGTGCTGGCCCAGCGGCTGGTGCGAACGATCTGCAAGGGTTGCAAGCAGCAGTATGTCCCGGATCATGGCGACGTACCCAACGATTTCCCGCGTGGCGACAACGGGGACATGCTGCCGGCCTATCGCGGCACGGGTTGCCGGGCCTGCCGGCAGACGGGCTTCCGAGGCCGAACCGGCATTCACGAGTTGATGGTCACGACGGACAGCATTCGCGAGTTGATCGTCAATCGCGCGAATGCGTCTCACATCCGTCATGAAGCCCTGCGGCAGGGCATGAAGACGCTGCGGCGCGACGGCTGGCGGAAAGTACTCAACGGAACGACGACGATGGACGAGGTGGCTCGCGTGACGGCGGGCGACATCATTGTCTAAGCGCGGAACTCGGAGCGCGGAGTGCGGAGCGGATGGC
>JBBRIK010000310.1:0-6584 GCA_038221045.1 Gemmatales bacterium | reverse complement strand
GACCTGGGTGAGTGATGAAGGGCAGCCGAACCGCTCGATGTCCCAGCGCGGCGACTCGGGTCAGATAAGGCAAGGAAAAGACTGCCATGTGGGAATCGGCGTTCATGTCATGCTCCAGAGTTACCACAGGGCGATGGGCGGCGGCTTATCGAGGCAAAACCGAATATCCTCCACGTCTATCAGATCGGCAAGTGACAGCGCGCACCCCGGACGGAAATGCGCGCCAGGGTGTGTGTGGCGCACGCGCAATGCAACGAAAGGTCTGATGTATTTAATTGCACAGGCGTCCATCGTGCAAGAGGAGTCCGACTGCTCCCCGATGGGCCAGCCTGGCAAGCTGATAGTTCCCGACCATGCGACGGTCGTCCTCAGGGGAGATGGTTCTCTCGCTCAACTCCTCACGCCATGACGCCCTTGACAGCTTCTCCGCCTTGCGCGATGGGCACGGGCCGGCCGGCGCGGTCGGGAACCGTCATGTCGGGATCGATGCCCATCAACTGATAGATCGTCGCGATGAAGTCAGGCGGCGTCACGGGATGATCGAGCGGATAGCCGGCGATCTTGTCGGTCGTGCCGTGGACGTGGCCCTGCTTGACGCCGCCGCCGAACAACAGACTGAAGCCGCACTGCGGCCAGTGATCGCGGCCCGCCTTGCCGTTGACGCGCGGCGACCGCCCCATCTCGCCCATCACTACCACCAGCGTCGAGTCGAGCAGGCCGCGCGACTCCAGATCGTCGATCAGAGCGGGAACGATACGATCGAGCAGCGGCAGGTTGAAGCCCTTGAGCATGCCGAAGTTGTTCTCGTGCATGTCATACGAATGCCCCTTGTTGCTGAAGATCTCCTGATGCACGCTGACGAACGGCACCCCCGCCTCGACCAATCGACGGGCCACCAGCAGACAGTTGCCCGTCAGACTGGGTCCGTAGCGCTCGCGCAGACGCACCGGCTCCCGACCCAGGTCGAACGCGGCCTTCGTCTTGCTCGACGTCAGCATGGCGAAGGCTCGCTCGCGCACCTTGTCGAGCTTCGTCACCGAGGGCGAAGCGTGGGCCTTCGTGATGACGCCATCGAGTTGCTCCAGCAGCGATTTTCGGCCGTCGAAGCGCTCGATAGTCAACTCCGGCAGCATGTCTACCGAGGGCAGCATCGGCTCGCCGATGGGCAGGACGGGATCGTAATAGGGGACCTTCGGCTCGCGCTCGAACGTCGGCTTGCAGCGCGTGAAGAGCGGATCGTGCTGGCTACCGAGGAAGCCGCCGTAGGGTCCGCGTCGCTTCCACGCTTCGCCCCAGCCGGGATAGCAGGGCATGCACACGGCGCCCGGCAGGTGCTTCGGGCCGAGGCCGAGATACTGGCAGACGGCTCCGACGTCGGGCGGATCGCTCGGCTGAGCCTGAGCGAGAAAGCCCTGATCGGTGAAGCCTGTCATGAAGGGCAGCGGATCGTGCGAGTTGAAACTGTGCGTGAAGGTGCGGATGAGACAGGCATGGTGCATCCGCTTCGCAAGGTTCGGCAGATGCTCGCAGATGCGCAGGCCGTTGACGCTGGTGGCGATTGGCTTGAATTCGCCACGAATCTCCGCAGGCGCGCTGGGCTTGAGATCGACCATGTCCTGATGACTGGGTCCGCCGAGGAGGTTGAACATGATGACCGATTTGGCGCGTCCCTGCCGGCGCGACGTCTCCTTCGCTCGCAAGTAGCGCGGCAGCGTCAGCCCGCCGAACAGCGACAGGCCGCCGGCGCACAGCAGTTCGCGGCGATTGACGCCATCGCACAGTTTCGATCCACGTCCAAGAACTCGCAGCATGAGACGTCCTCCTCGCTCTGTATGATAAGCCGCCGTCGCGAGACGGTCACGAAGAAAGCTCGTTGAGGAAGAAACGATTTTTTGCGAACCTGTTGAGCCATATTGTCCTCCTATCTGACAGCTTGGATGAATCGAGAACAAACCCGTACCCAACAGCAGAAGCATACAAACATTCGGCTCATAACCGAGAGTTGAAGGTTCGACTCCTTCCACCCCGATTTCACCGGGGTGTAGTGTAACGGCAACACACTGTTTCAATGGCTTGTGCGACTTGTGCGGGTCTTTTTCCATCACGACGCAATCGAGAGAGAGGGGGATGCCGATCATGGCAGCCATCAAGGAGCAGGATCGCCGGCTCGACCTCCTCAACACGCTGTTGACGACGCCGCACCGCCAGCTCGATCTCGTGCAGCCCGTTCACGCCGAGATGGTCCAGGCCGATCCGCTTTTCTATGTGCGTCTCGCCGCCTGGTACAGCGATCATGGCGACGTCCGCGATCATAAGGAAATGTTCGTCATCACGCTCGCCCTGTCCGATTTCGCCGGCCATCGCGACGTCGGCCTGGCGCTGCTGCGTCAGTTGCCTCCGTATGAGGTCGTTCGTGTGATTGACTTCATTCACGGCAAGCAGGCGCGCGAGCAGCGCAAGGGCCTGTTCCGCAACTTGCCGCGCTCGCTTCGCACCGAAGTGACGCGCTACTTGCGCGAACGCGAAGCCGACACCGGCTGGTTCGACTCGTCGGTCCTTGTCGCCCGCAAGGCGGTCAAGCGGCTGTACGCGCTGCTGCACGTCGCCCCGGCGGAGCGCGCCCAGAAAGTGCTGTTCGACGAGCAGCCGCCCGAGGACAGCCGGCTGTTCGCCCTCAAGCGGCTGGCGAAGGCGGAGACGCCCGAGGAGCAGGCTCGCATCGTCCGCGAGCATCAACTGCCCTACCGCGTCGCCGTCACCGTCCTGTCGAGGCCGACGGCCCCGGTGCTGGAGGCGATCATCGAGAGCATGAGTCCGCAAGAACTCATCAACAGCCTGGCCGCTCTCAAGCGGCGCGGCGCGCTCGACGATCCTGCCCTGAAGGCAGTCGTCGATGCCCGTCTGGAGCAGGCGAAGACCGCTCCGCGCGTCAGCGCTTTCAAGGCCTCCCAGGCCCTCGAAGTCGCTGGCGTCAGCGTCGATGTTCGCCAGAAGCTCGAAGCGGTGGCCGACAGCCAGGTCAAGGCGAAGGGCCGCATCGATCGACCTATGGCGCTCCTGATCGACAAGTCCGGCTCCATGAGCGCGGCCATCGAACTGGGCAAGCGCATTGGTGCCATGCTGTCCGCCGTCTCGACGACGCTGCACGTCATCGTCTTCGACACGCAGGCTCACCCCGTTCAGGCCGGCAGCGCCGACCTGGCCGGCTGGGAGAAGGCGCTGGCGAAGGTGACGGCGGGCGGTGGAACGTCGTGCGGCTGCGGCGTCGAGTACCTGCGGCAGCACAAGCTCTACGTCGAGCAGATCATGATGATTACCGACGAGGGCGAGAACACGCAGCCGTTGTTCGTCGAGGCGCTGCAGAAGTATCGCGTCGAGGTCAAGGCGGACCCGAACGTCTGCTTCGTCAAGACGCCCGGTGCCAGCGATCACCTGGAGCAGGCGTGCCGCAAGGCAGGCGTGCAGGCTGACGCGTTCCAGTTCGACGGCGACTACTACTCGCTGCCGAACCTGGTGCCGCTGCTGTCAAGGCCGTCGAAACTCGACCTTCTCATGGAGATCATCGAGTACCCGCTGCCGCTGCGCCGAACGGCCTGAGAAGGGGGGGTGACCCATCGCGCAAGAAGTTGCTCGACGGGTCACGCCCCCCCATTCCGATATATCCCGCATACTCTCCCACCAGCCTCTATCCCAATCCTCCCTGTTTGCCTCCGTGCCGTACTGTTCCTCTCGACATGCATCCAAAGATGTCGATATGCCACGGTTAGTTCGTGCGAGTGATTGACCTCACTGATTTGCCGGTCGAGGAACATCGTCATGAGTCTTCTTCGGAACGGACTGTTGCTCGCCCTGCTGGCGCTGATGCTCCCTCCGGCATCGGTGACGGCGCAGGAGGTCCCGCCCTGGCTTCCGCGCTACGATCTCGATATCCGCATCGATGTGGCTGCCCACACCGTTCACACACGTCAGCAAGTCATTTGGACCAATCGCCATCAGCGCCCGGCCGAGTCGCTCGTCTTCAACGCACACGCTCATTATCAGGTGCCGAAGACCGAGGTCGCTTATTTCGCCAAGACCCTCGAGCTGCTGCGCATGAATCCGCAGGAAGCCCTCGACACTCATGGCGAGGCGCTGCAAATCGATCGCGTTCTGCTAGTTGAAAGCGATAAGACAACGATCGAATTGCCCCACCGCATCGAGGGCGATACCAAAACCGCCCTCGGCGTGGACCTGGCCCGGTCTGTCGGCAGCGGCGAGAGCATCACGGTCATCGTCGAGAGCACGGTCAAGTTGCCTCCGAAGATGGGCCGTTGGGGACAGTGGCAGGGCGTGACCACGCTCACCAACTGGCTGCCGGTCCTCGCGGTCTACGACGAGGAAGGTTGGCATCCGACGCCGTTCGTCCCGTGGCATCAGCCGTTCTTCAACGAGGCCGGGGTCTATCACGCCCGCGTCGCTCTGCCGGCCGATCAGAAGCTGGCCTGCACCGGACATGTTGTCGCCGAGCGCCCCCTCTCCGATGGGTTCCGCGAGGTCGAGATCAGCGCCGCTGGCGTCCGCGATTTCGCTCTGCTGTGCAGCGCTCGCTTTGAAGAGTTCACCGGTCAGGCCGACTGCGGCAAGGAACATCCGCCGGTGCGCATCCGCGTGATGGCCTTCCCCGAACACGAGTTCTATGCCCACGAGATGGTGCGGATCGCGGAAGTGGCGATCGCGGCTTATAGCCGTTGGTTCGGTCCCTATCCCTATCCCGAGTTCACCATCACCGAGGCGTTCTTCGGCTGGAACGGCAATGAATGCTCGACGCTCGTGATGATCGATTCGCGCGTCTTTGGGATGCCGCACCTGGGCTGCGCTTACGTCGATTACCTGCTCTCGCATGAGATCTGCCATCAGTGGTGGTACAACCTTGTCGGCACCAATGGCTATTGCGAGACGTGGATGGACGAGGCCCTGGCGACGCACTTCAGTCACTCGCTGATGACGCAGAAGCACGGCAAGAACAACGAGCTGCTGCAATGGCCGCGCGGGCTGGAATGGCTGCCGAACATCCGCCGGCAGGACTACCGCAACTACGGCCTGCTCGGCACCATCGGCCGGGGCGAGAATGGGACGGTCGTGCAGCCGATCACCGAGTTCTCGCATCTCGCGAACCTTTTCAGCATGTGCTACGACAAGGGTTCGCGCATCGTCGGCATGATCGAGGAGCGCGTCGGCGAGACGGCCTTCATCGATTTCTCGCGCACGGTCTGTCTGAAGTATCGCTATCGCATCCTCCGCGTGGCCGACTTCCAGCGCGAGTTGGAGGAGTACACCGGCCAGCCCTGGAAAGAGTTCTTCGACCACTGGTTGCGTGAAGGCGGACTGTGCGACTGGGCCGTCGAGAAGGTGCATCTGAAGAAGGGCGAGGGCGGCTATCACGCGACCATCCTGTTGCAGCAGAAGGCGGACTACAACGAGCCGACCACGCTCGGCATCGCTCTCGACAAGGACGAGGTGTATCAGATCCGCATCCCGATCGAGCCGCAGGCCCAGCGCGTCGAGTTACCCGCCCTCGGGGCCGTCGTCGAGGCATTGCCGTGCAATCGCGTCAAGGTCGAGGTGTGTCTCCCGTGCAAGCCGAAACAGATCGCCGTCGATCCGGATCAGGTGATCGTCGATAAGAACCCATCCAACAACTTCTGGCACACTCCGGTCCGCTGCCGGGTCACTCCGCTGTACACCGCCCTCGACGAGACGGACCTCACGACGGCTTATGACCGCTGGAACCTGTTGTTTGGACCGTACGTCAATCGGCAGGCGTACGACGATCCCTGGTACGTCCGCGGTACGCTGCTGGGAGTGAAGGCCGGCGTGTTTCGGACGCAGTGCTTCCAGGGCGGCGTCTACGCGGCCTATCGCACCGATTACAACGACGTCGTCGTTGGCGCGGAAGGGACGGTCAATCACTGGCCGCTGCCCAACACGCAAGTCGGCTTCAACGTCGAGGAGCGCGTGGCGACGCTTCAGAACGCCCGCGACACGGCCCTGCGGGCGGAAGTCCATGGCCGCTACATCATGCAGTATGGTTCGAGCATTTACCTGCCGCCGATGAAGTACCTTGAGACCTTTGCCGCCTATCAGGACGACTTCCTGCCGTTCAACCGCAATCCCGTGGCGGGAGCGCGTCGCTATGACAGCCTGGCGACGGCTGGCCTCCACTATCACCAGGACTATCGGACGCCCTACTGGGACCCCGTCGCCGGGTTCCAGCTCGATCTGACCTATGCGGGCGGAGCGGTCGATGTCGAGGGCCAGAGAGCGTCGCATCAGTTCATCGGCCAGGTGTCGGCGGTGAAGGGCTTCCCCGATCTGACGACCGGTTCGGGCGGCAAGCTCGATGGCGTGCTGGCGTATCTGGCGGAGACCCGGCTGGCGATGCGCCTGTATGGGGCCGGCGGCATTCCCGACGAGGTGGAGTATTTCGCTCTGGGCGGCGGCACCTTGTTTCGAGGCTTCGATCAGCGCGAGCGTGAGGGCAGTGTCGTGTGGGTCGGCAGTCTCGAATGGCGTTTGCCGCTGGCCCAGATGGTCGAGTGGGACGT
>JBBRIK010000309.1:0-6592 GCA_038221045.1 Gemmatales bacterium | reverse complement strand
GTCCTGGCGGATCAGGACGAAGACTTCCCGGGTGAGGGGGTTGAACACCTGCAAGGGTGCCTTCTGCGCCTCCATCGCCTGTGCCTGTTCTTCGGTGAGTTCGATCATATCGCTCTCCTTTTTCCGCATGGTAGCAGCAGTGCGGGAGAGACGGAAGGCCGATCGTTGAACGGTCATCGTGTCAGGGATTCATGCCCCCGTCAAGGCACCGCCGCTGCGCCGCTAATCGACGAACCGAAAATCGTTGCCCCACTCCTCTTCGCCGCAATAAGCTGATGCCATGCCACCCCCAGAAGGGAACCAACCATGCGCATCGGCCACTGTCAACTCGTCAGCAAGCCCGGCGACTTCGAGGGCAACCTCGCCACGGTCGTCCAGGGACTGGAAAAAGCGCACAAGGATCGCGTCGAGGTCCTCAGTTTTCCCGAGTGCTACCTGACCGGGTATCAGGACACCGAAGAAGAAGTCCGCAAGCATGCGTTCGCGGCGGACTCGGCCAAAATGATGCAGGTACTCGACAAGACCTCCCGGTTCGATCCGACTCTGATCGTTGGCTTCAACGAGCTGCGGGGAAAGGACCTGTACAACACCTGCCTGGTCGCCCACAAGGGCCATCTGCTGGGTTTGTACAGCAAATGCGCGGCGTACATGAAGTTCCACAAGCAGGGCCGCGAGTTCCCGGTCTTCGAGCGCGGCGGAGTGAAGTTCGGCGTCATCATCTGCGCTGACGGCGGCTACATCGAGCCGGCCCGCATCCTCGCTCTCAAGGGTGCCAAGATCATCTTCGCGCCGCACTACAATTACATCGGCAAGGAAGGGCTTCTTCGCCATTTCATGCAGGTGCGTGCCGATCACGTCGCCCGGGCGCGGGAGAACGGCGTCCACTTCGTCCGCGGCAACAACGTCGTGCTGGGCAAGGACGAGGCGATCAAGGGCTATGACGGCGTCGGCTACGGCGACAGCTACATCCTCGACCCCGACGGCGAGATGGTGGTGCGCGGCCGACGGCACGTCGAGGACTACTTCTTCGCCGACATCGTCCCGGTCCCGGAGGACAAGGCCTGGGGCGTCGGCCGTTCGCGCTGGAGCCTGCGCGAATTCGGCAAGCTCCTCTTGGCGGCGGCGGAAGGCAAGGAATAAGTGAAGGGACTCGAACCGCGAAACGATCCACGACAGGGTTGTCGTCGTGAATTCGCCGTTCTCGTCCTCGAAGTACTCGAACCCCTTGCTGAAGTAGCAACGCTTGTACTTCCTGCCGCTGCCGTAGGGGCAAGGAGCATTCCGAGAAACCCTTTTTCGGGACATGGCAAATCCCACTTCAGCCTTCTGGGACGACGCAGTGTTACTCGTTGGGCATCGAGAAGGACACGAGCCGCCGCTGTTCGTTATCCCTCACGAAGACGACGATCTCGTTCTCCTGAATCGCTCGCTCGTACTGGTCCTTTAGCGTAAGCTGCGACTTTTCGCTCAAGTCGCCGAGGAAATCCGCATACGGGTAGGCGTAGATTCGCTGCTCCTGGATGTCGAACAACATCACCGGCTTTTTGTCCTCGAAGCATCGGTACGCCAAGAGGATGTGCGGCCAGTTCTCCTCAGCGGCGTCCAGCAGGTAGTCGGAGACAGGCAGTGATGGCTTCCCGCCATCTGCCCGCTGTCGTTTCGAGCCACGCACGCCTGATCGTCTTTTCTTGGCCATCGAACCTCTCCGGGTTGTTGCTCGTCATTCTACCCGCTCGTCGAGGCGACAACAGCCTTGCCGCGTCCCTGTTTATCGGACATGATGAAGTTTGCGAGGCCGTCCACGAAGGAGAACCTGCCATGCCCGACAAGAAACCTAAGAAGCCGAAGCCGACAGCCTTCACAAAACGGATCCGAGCCATCCTGGACGGCGGGGACGACCGCTTCCCTCGTGTCGGGGTTGCGATGCTGCGGCGGTTCCACGATTATCTCGTGGAGCATCTGGCGTTCCCCTTCGCGGCCAAACTCTCCAGCGCTATCGGCCCGCACCAGGACACCGAGTCGCCCCTGTCGGTCATCCGCCTAATGGACCCCATCCGTGAATACGCCCCGGAGGAGATGCACGGTTTGATCTGCAAGGTCAAGCAGAACAAAGCGAGGATCGAGCTACCTCTGGACCGGATCGACGTGACCGAGGACAGCCCCCACGCTCAACTGCTTGAGGACTACCGCCAGCGGCTCTGGAACTGTTAGTAAGTGAACAGGTTCGTTCCGACCTGGCCACTCGTCTGGGGCGGCGAGAACGGTTTCGGCGGGACACCACGGATCGGAAAAACTGTCAGGAATCGAATGCTCCGGCGAACTGCCTCTTCTTTTCCATCGCTCTTGCTTCCTTGAAGCGATCCGTTATAACTCTGCCTTCCTGGACGGAGGGCTTCCGTCTGGCTGCTGTTCGGACGAACAAGGAAGGATCGTCCCATGAAGGTCTGGAAAAGCGTCCTGTTGCTCGCTGGCCTGTGTCTCGTCGGCGTGCCATCGAGCGTCTGGTCGCAAGCGTTCGATCCCGCGGAATACGTCCGCACGCTGTATCGCTTCGATCTCGGCCGGACGCCGCGCCAGGGCGAGGTCGAACTCTGGACGCGCAACATTCTTCGCGGCACGCCCCCCCAGGAAGTGCGCGCCTCCTTCCTCGGCTCCGAGGAGTCCTTCCGCCGCTACGACAAGAACTTGAGCCGCTATCTCTCGGGCATGTCGGTGCAGATTTATCAGCGTCCGGCTTCGCTGGACGAATTGCGTTTCTGGTCGAATCGTCTCATCGCGCTGGGCGGAAATCGCGTCGCCCTCTGCATGGAAATGCTCCGCGACGCCGCGTCCCGTCCTGTCGAGCCGCCGCCTCCGCCCCCTCTCCCTCTGCCTCCGCCTCCGCCTCCGGTGGTCATCGTTGCCCGTCCGGTGCTGCCGGCCGAGCCGATCCCGCTGGCGACACCCAACCTCGAGATCGTGGGACAGGCCGAAGCGAGCATGGTCATGGTCGATGTATTTCTGGCCGAGTTGGACCGATGTGGTAATGCGGCGCTCGTGGCCAACCTGAACGCCGATGCCCGCAGGCTGAGGGCCACGCTCCAGACGCTGCGGCGCATTGGCGCTGAAGGGGCGTCGCGCGGCGAACTGCGCGGTCAACTGCGTGCCGCGAATGAAGATTGGGACGCGATGCGCGATCGGCGTCAAGCGCTGAGTGTCGCCTTCCCAGGGTTGCGTCTGCCTGTGATGGCCGACGTCAACGACTCGATGGAACGCCTCGGATTGGTGTTCCGCCGGGCGGAGTGACTTCTGTCTTGCCGCTTGCGGTGTAGCGGTCTTCATCCCCGCGAGGCCGCAAGCGGCAAGAGGAGCCGCCTCACTTCCACACCGCCGCCTCTTCCCCATCCAGCCGCAACGTCAGACACTTCGCGCTCCCTCCCGCCTTCAGGAATTCGTCCAACTCCACCGCCACGGGCGCATAACCCGCCTTCCGCAAATCCTCTCCCAACTGCTCGCAGCCGCTGTTCGTCACGACCGTCTTGCCGGCGACGACGGCATTGCAGCCAAACCGCGCCGCTTCCTGCTCATTGACCGCAATCAAGTTCGGAATGTTCGCTTCCAGCACCTTTTGGCCATAGCGGTCGAACGCCTCGGGATGGTAGAGCGCCTCACCTGCCGCCAGCGGACAGAAGCAGGTATCGAGGTGATAGTACGACGGATTGACCAGTTCGAGCGGCAGCACCTGCACGCCCAGGAGTTTCGCGAGGTGCTGATGTCCGTGGACGTCACTGCGAATGCGATAGCCGGCGAACAGTTTCTCGCCGCAAAACAGGGCGTCTCCCGCCCCCTCGAAGTACATCCCCTCCGGCAGATGCTCGACGTCGAACCCATGCGAGGCGAACCATTCGTCGAAGTAAGGCGTCTCGCGGGCGCGCACTTCGTGACGGAATCGCGAACTGAAGAACCGTCGATGGTAGACGAGGCCGGCGTTGGCGGTGAAGACGAGATCGGGAAGTCCCTTACGCGGGGTCATCGTCTCGACCTGAACGCCAAGGCCGACGAGCGTCTCTTGCAGGTTGTGCCATTGCCCCTGGGCCTTGTCCGGCGCGCTGCCGCGCGACCGGCTCATCCAGGGATTGATCTCGTATTCGATGCCGTAATGGTCCGGCGGACACATCAGAATGTGCGGCTGGCGCATGAGCGTTCCTCGAATTGGGTCTATTCGATGCAGTGAGTGTAGCGGACAGGATCAATCGTCCGTGGGAGTCGCGTGCAGCCGGCGCACCACGCGGGCCACGCGCCGGGCCGCCTCCTCCGCCTCGGCGAGCGTCAGCAGATGGCTGAAGGAGAATCGCATCGCGGATCGGAGCACCTCGTCGGCCACGCCCATCGCCTGCAAGACCGGCGACGGCAGCAGCGATCCGCTGGAACAGGCCGAGCCGGTCGAACACGCCACGCCCGCCAGGTCGAGCGCCATCAGGAGCGCGTCCGCTTGTAACCCTGGAAACGACACATTGAGCGTGTGCGGCAGCGAGGCGTTCTCCATGCTGTTGACGACGATCGGGGCGGCTTCCGCGCAAAGGCGATCGAGAAAGACAGTACGGACTCTGCGTACATGTTGGAGCCGCTGTTCCTGCTCTCGATGGGCCCTGTCGAGGGCGACGGCCATGCCCGCCGCAAGCGCGACCGGCTCCGTCCCCGGACGCTGGCCGCGCTGTTGATGTCCGCCCCAGAGCAGAGGCCGCAGTTTCGCGCCCCGTCGCAGCAACAGCGCGCCGACGCCCTTGGGGCCGTGGAACTTGTGACCGCTGAGGCTGAGCGAGGTGACGCCGAGATCGTGGAACCGCACCGGCATCTTTCCCACCGCCTGGGCTGCATCGCAATGACACGCGACACCTCGTTCCAGCGCCGCGATTTCACGCACCGGCTGGAGCGCTCCGGTTTCGTGATTGGCAAGCATGACGGCGACGAGGCGCGTGCCGGGCTTTATCCCATCGACGATGATGCAACCGTTCGCATCGACGGGCTTCCAGTCGATGTCGTAGCCACGCTGAGCCAGTTGTCGGAGCGGTTCGACGACGCAGGGATGCTCGATCGCGCTGGAAACCAGGTGTCCTGGAGGCTCGCCGCAGAGTCCGAAGAGGGCGAGATTGTTCGCTTCGGTCGCGCCGCTGGTGAAGATCACCTCGTCGGCATGAGCGTCGAGGAGAAACGCAATCTTTTCGCGGGCGTCTTCGAGAGCTTTGCGAGCGGCACGGCCTTGTTGGTGAGCGCTCGAGGGATTGCCAAAGGTGCCGGTCAGGAAAGGCTGCATCGCCTGCCACACTTCAGGAAGCATGGGTGTGGTGGCGTTGCTGTCGAGATAGAAAGATCCTGTAGGGGGAGGAGAAGGGGAAGACTCTGTTCCGGATTCGCCCATCTCCTCTTCTCCTCCCTGACTTATTATACCGTGGCGATCAAGGGGGTCCCTTGCTTCACGCGATCGTTCTTCCCGACAGCGCTTGCCTCGCCTAACGAAGGCCACGACTCATTGGGGCGAGCGGGGTCAGTAATGACCCCGGTAGGACGCATAAACCGGGGTCATTGACGTTCGGACGTCAGTCCTTGCCTCCGCCATGACCGGAATAGGTCACCAGGGCCAGGAACATCGACGCCGCGATAACGAGCTTGTTCATGACTGCACCTCCTCATGTAATTGTACTCAGGAACGACAGGATGGGGTCAGGGGCGGTTGTTGCAATTTGCTTCGGTTGAAAATGGAGAGGAGTAGAGATACAATGCCACCGATTCTGGGTCCTTTCTCCTTCGATCGGGTGATACTCGCTGTGGAACTCGTCCGCCAGCGCTTGTTGCGAGCGACCGCCGCCCTTGAGGCGGCCGGCATCCCGTACGCCGTCGCCGGCGGCAACGCTGTCGCCGTGTGGGTTTCCCGAATTGACGTCGCGGCGATCCGCAACACCAGCGACGTCGATCTGCTCGTGCGGCGGAGCGATCTCGACGCGATCCGGACGGCACTGACACCCGCCGGCTTCGTGTATCGTCACGCGGCTGGTCTCGACATGTTCCTGGATGGCCCCAGTGGAAAGGCCCGAGATGCGGTCCACCTGATTTTTGAAGGAGAGACGGTCAAACCTGGAGAGCCGTTGCCCAATCCCGCAGTCACGGAGTCCGAGGCAGGCGGGGAGTTCCGAGTGCTGGCCTTGCGCGCGCTGGTCCAGATCAAGTTGACGGCCTACCGGTTCAAGGACCGGACGCATCTACTGGACATGCTCGACGTTGGCCTGATCGATGATAGTTGGTTGCCGCGCTACCCTGCGGAACTGGCGGATCGTCTGCGTGCTCTGATCGAGAATCCGGGAGGGTAGCCGCCCATCCATTCGCCGCCGTCCGGGCTACTCCTTGTGACTCTCCTCCGCTCAGATAACATCAACTCCAATGGATATCTTTGGGACCGGTCCTGCCGGCCTTCCTGAGCAAGACGCCGAGCGGAGGGAGCTCGGAGGACCGGCGTCGGGTTATCTCGCCTTCCTGGAGATCACGATGAGAACGCTCCCCTGGACAACTCTCGCCCTCTGCCTGCTCATTCCATTCAGCCGGGCAGGCGACCTCGACC
>JBBRIK010000308.1:0-6592 GCA_038221045.1 Gemmatales bacterium | reverse complement strand
AGAAGAGACCCTCGTCAATCAGGAACCACAGTCCCGGTGACTCGTCAGTGAGCAACTCTCCAACAACCCCAACGGGTAGGCAAGCGGCAGGTGCTAATGGAGAGAACTCCAATGCTTCGCCTCGTCCATGTCTCGGACCTGCACTTCGGCTCTTCCTTCTCGACACCCCGGTTGTGGGCCGAGACCGTCGCACGCATACCCGGCCTCGGCGAGCATAGCGGATCGGTCGCCCAGGCACTCTCGAACTGGGTCGCGGCAGATAAAGCGGCGGCCATGAAGGTTGGCTCCCCATCTCCCCGCGTCATCGCAACGGGAGATTTGACGACCTGGGGAACCGCAGCGTCGTTCCAGTTGGCGGCGAAATTCCTGCGCGGGTCAATCCCGGTCACAGCGAAACTCGTGGCGGGCCTAAACGAGCCGAACCTCCCCGTCATCCCCGGCAACCATGACGTCTGGAATGGATGGCTGCTCGGTCTGGGCCCGATGGCCGGCTTTGCGCCGACCACGCTGACGACCGCTATACCCAACCCGGCGCCAGGAGCGGTTTATCCTCCAGGCGGCGCAGCCTCCTTCCCGTATCAACTCCTGCTCAACGTAGGGCCGCCGAAAGTCTATCTCTACGGTCTGGACTCCACACGCGTCGATAGGACTCCCTTTCCTCAGTACCGAAACTTTTTGGCGGAAGGATTCATCGACCTAGCACAACTCACGGCGCTGAACTCCCTGGTTGCCGCGGAACCACCTGCGCCATCGACCGTGCGGATTGCAGCCGTGCATCACCCGCTGGCATATGCCCACAAGGACCCGAATTACCAGCCGCGCAGCCACGGCCTACTGAATCAGCTAGAGGTTGTTGCTGCTCTGCAGGGTCATGGATTCTCACTCGTCCTGTCAGGGCACTTGCATCACGGCTACGTCCGAAAGATCCAGAACCTGGTTGGCGCAAGACAGCCTCTCTACGTCCTGGCCGTCGGCACGGCCACGCAGGCGGTCCGGCTGAGTCGCTGGGAAAAGCAACTCTTACGCGACAGGTATTCAGACTTGACGGATGATTCGACCAGAACCGCATGGAAGAAAGCGGCGGCGAAATGCAACGAATTCCGCACTTATGATCTCGAGACCGATGTTGTTGGCTCGCTTGTTGTTGGCCCCCTCGGTGTCAAAGTGACCGTGCATCGTTATTGGTACAACCCCAACAAGCTGAATTTCGAGCAGCGGCTTGTATCGACCTTGCACCTGTAGATCGGCCGGGGAAGGCGGCCCTGAAGTCAGGCCGCCTTCTTGACTTTCTTTGGTGCGGGCTGGTGCTTCCAGCGGCGATGCAGCCAGAAGTATTGCTCGGGCGCCACGCGGATGACACGCTCCAGGGCGCTCGTATAGCGCTGCGTGAGTCCCTTCGGATCGCCCTGGTAATCCGCTGGATCGATATACTCCGACAGCACGACGCAATAACGAGCCGGACTGCCAACCCAGTGATTGCCGACCTGGACGTTCTCCAGCATCGGCACTCCCACAACCAACATCGGCACGTTGTACTCCAGCGCGAGCAGCGCGACGGCCTTGTGCGTCGAGGCGGGACGGCCGAAGAAATCGACGTACAGGCCACGCTGGCCCGCGTCCTGATCGGCCAGGGTCGCCAGGACGCCGCCGCCCGCCAAGACGCTCTGAATGTCGTCGAAATCGCCCTTCTTGGCGAGGATCTTCTGGCCCGTCCTCTCGCGGAAGGAGCGGAAGAAATCGTCGAGGAAGGGATTGTCCAGCGTGCGGGCGATGGCGTGGGTGTGGAAGCCGAGCAATCCGAGCGTGTAGCCGGCGATCTCCCAGTTGCCGAAGTGGCCCGTGACGATCAGCACGGGCCGGCCGGAGATCATTGCGCCGACGATCTTGTCGCCGCCGATCAACTCGGCATATCGCTTCCAGTTCTGCGTGTGCAGCCGGCGCGAAAGATGAATAATCTCGATCAGGACGCGGCAGAAATGTGCGTACACTTCGCGGATCATGACGTCGCGTTGCTCCGGCGTGAGCGTGTCGCCGTAAGCATGGCGGAGGTTCTCATCGGCCGCGAGGCGATGACGCCTGTCAATCGTGTAGGCGAGCCAGGCGAGTCCGCGGGAGAGCTTGCGGGCCGTCTCGTAGGAGAGGATCTGCACGAGACAGAAGATGGCGCGAATGAGCGCGTAGGCAGCGAAATCCGCGATGCGAGAGCGTTCTCTGGTCATGTCCTTGACCTCTTGATTGTCGTCCTTGCAAGATCCGCTAAGCCGCAAGCGGCACGGTGCGTCCTGTCGCCGCCGATTCGTAGATGGCCCGGATGAGCGCGACGGCCTTGCGGCCCTCCCGGCCATCGACCATCGGCTTCCGCTTCTCGCGGATTGCCTCCATGAAGTCCGCCAACTGACGGGCGTGATAAACGTGCGAGATCGACGCCGGATTGCTCGAACCGCCCGAGGCACCCACCTTCTGCGAGAAGCGTTTGCGGACCTCCTCGTCCTCGGCAACTGGCGTCTTGAAATCCCAGCGCAGGACGTCCTCCTGCTCGACGACGACGCTGCCCTGGTCGCCATGAATCGCAATTGTCTTCGGCAATCCCGGCCAGATGCTCGTCGTCGCCTGAATGACGCCCAGCGCTCCATTGGCGAAGCGAACGCAGGCGACGGCCGTGTCTTCGACCTCGATGCGCTCGTGGGCCAACGTCGCCTTGAGGGCGCTGACGTGGGTCGCCTCGCCCATCATCCACAGCCGCAGATCGACGTTGTGAATGGCCTGGTTCATCATCGCGCCGCCGCCGTCGAGAGCCTGCGTCCCCTTCCAGCCGCCCTCGTCGTAATACGCCTGGTCGCGCCACCACTTGCACGTCGTCTCGCCGAGAGTGAGCCGGCCAAAGCGTCCGGCATCGACGGCGGACTTCAGTACCCGATTCGCGTCCGCGAAGCGCGACGGAAAGATCGTGCAGAGTTGAACGCCGGCGTTATCACACGCCTCGATGATCCTATCGCAGCGCTCGGTGGTGATCTCCAACGGCTTCTCGACGACAACGTGCTTGCCCGCCTTCGCCGCGGCGATGGCCGGTTCCGCGTGATAGCCCGAGGGCGTCGTGATGATGACGACGTGAATGTCGTCGCGGGACAGAACCGGATCGAGAGAGGTGTACATGTCGCAAGAGAGGCCGCAGGTCTCGTTCAGTTTCGCGGCGCTGGCCTGAGAACGACTGACGAGAGCGAGCAACTTCGTCCCTGGGACCTCGCGCAGGGCGGCAGCGTGAAAGCGGGCGATCATGCCGCAGCCGACGATCACAACTCCGAGCGGATTCGCGGACATGGAGGATCCCTCGGCTGTCAAGAACCCTGGCTCTGCGCTCGGAGCAGCGCCCCGGCACGCCAGAGATATTGCAGACCGCTGTACAACGTCGCCGCCAGCATGGCGTACAGGAGGACGTCGCGTGTCGGAGCGATCCACCAGAGCTGCGACGATCCCTGTTGTTTCGCTTCCAAAGCGATGAAGATGGCGATCAGGGCGGCGCACTGCAACACCATCTTGATCTTGCCGAGCCAGTCCGCTCCGAACTTCGCTCCGAGGTTCTCCATGAAGGAGCGCAAGCCGGTGATGACCAGTTCGCGAGCCACGACGACGACGACCATCCACGACCTGAGCCAGCCATCGACATGTCCTTCAGGCAGCAGGAAGATGTAAGCGCCGCAGACCAGCACCTTATCGACGAGCGGATCGAGGTTACGGCCCAGCGTGCTGGTCAGCCCCTGCCTGCGTGCGAGATAGCCATCGAGCCAGTCGGTGAAAGTGGCGACGATGAACACACACAGACATGCGATCCACAAGTCGAGCTCAATGAGGACGAAGAGGATGAGGGCCAGAACGAACCGGCTGGCCGTCAACTGGTTGGGCAGGTTGAAGACGTTGGCGTGAGCCGGAGGCGTTGTCATTGTGGTCGCCATGCTCACCTTCCTGGCCCGATGGCCCGTCCGACGAGGTCGTATCCATCCGTCCCCGTCACCTTGACGCGGGCCAGGTCGCCGGCATGCAGGTTCTTCGCCTTGACGCGGACGTGGCAGTCGATGTCCGGCGCGTCAGCATGTCCGCGCGCGAGAACGTGTCCCGGCACCTCGGGGTCCGCGCCGTCCACGATGACCTCGATTTCCTTGCCGACCTGGGCGCGGGTGAGCGTGAAGGCGATCTCCTGCTGGGTCTCCATCAGACGATCACGGCGCGTCATCTTGACCTCTTCCGGCAAATGACCGTCGAGCCGGGTGGCAGGAGTGTCCGGCTCGAACGAATAGGGGAAGACGCCGGCGCGCTCGAACCACGCCTGCTTGACGTAGTCCCTCAGTTCGTCGAACTCCTGCTCCGTCTCGCCGGGAAAGCCGACGATGAAAGTCGTCCGCAGGGTCAGCCCAGGAATGGCGCTTCGCAACTTGCCGATGAGCGATTCCGTCTCCGTCCGGCTGACCCGGCGCTGCATCCTTCTCAAGACGCGGTCGTTGATGTGTTGCAGGGGCATATCGAGATACGGAACGATCTTCTTCGCGCCGGCGAGGACCTCGATCAACTCGTCGTCGAAGTGGACCGGATAAGCGTAGAGAATGCGAATCCAGTCCAGTCCCTCAACGCGATCGAGTTGACGCAGCAATTCCGCGAGCCGGACCTGGCCATAGAGGTCGAGTCCATAGTAGGTCGTATCCTGAGCGACGACGATCAGTTCGCGCACGCCGTCCGCTACCAACTCGCGCGCCTCGCGGATCACCTCCTCCATCGGCTTGGTGACGTGCTTGCCGCGCATCTTCGGAATGGCGCAGAAGGTGCAGAGACGATCGCATCCCTCGGAAATCTTCAAGTAGGCGTAATGTCGCGGCGTGATGCGCAGTCGGGCCGTGTCTTCGAGCGCACGGACGGGAGCGGGGCGGAAGATCGACTGTTGTTCGCGACGCTGGCTCAGGGCGCGATTGACGGCGAGGGAGATTTCCTCCCGTCCAAAGACACCGACCAGGTGATCGACGCCAGGCACTTCTTCAAGGAGGGCTTCGCCCTTGCGTTCGGCAAGGCAGCCGGCGACCACGACCGCCCCTACCCTGCCCTGCTCTTTCAGGGCCAACATCTCGCGGATGACGCCCAGTGATTCCTGGCGGGCCGGCTCGATGAAACCGCAGGTGTTGACGATGACAACGTCCGCGCCGTCGGCGTCCGGCGTCAGCGTGTAGCCGTCCTGGGCGAGCTTTCCGAGCATCCGCTCGGAGTCCACGGTATTCTTGGGACAGCCGAGACTGACGAAGGCGAAGGTTCGTTGATTCAGGGATCTCTTGGCCGATTCAGGCAACGGAAGCCTCCAGTGGTGCGAGCGATTCAATCAACAACAGAACCACATTCTCCCAACGGTCGTAAATGTCTGGGGAGTCACTGATAAAAGTAAAGATGAGCAAATCTCGCCTCCCGACACGGACCATCTCAGGGTGACGGACGTCAAAAGTTCGGCCACTGTTCATCCGTATGCGAAAGGGAAGAAAGGGCTGTGCGTTGGTATAGTTCAGAACTTCTTGAGGTATCACGTCCGATGCCTCGCTGAGGATCTTGTCTGCGAATGCCTGAGTCTTAACGGAGTCTTGCTCATTCCGCCTCCTCAGGAAGCGTCTTCGCGTCCAGCGGCTCGACGGATTCCGTCAGAAGCAGGGAGACTTCAACCTGTCGCTCCTGGGTCTTCTCGCCCTCGTCGGTCAGGAAGGTGAAGATGGTCATCGTGTTGCGCCCCACCTGCACCATTTCCGGATGACGAATCTCGAAGGTCCGCCCGCTGGCCAGACATATCCGAAACGGGCGGAAAGGCTCGGCTCCGAGATAGCGAGCAATGCGTAGAAAGGTGATCATCGGTTTGGAATGTTTGAGCTTGTGGATCCTGGGTGCGGACGTCTCCGGTCGGACGATGGCGAAGGTTCGCTTTATATTCGTCTCTTCCTTCATCAACACATTCTATCGGAGAAACCCGAGCGTCACCTCACGAAGAAGAAGGTTGTGACCCTCAACTGACGGTTCGCTCCCCGCTTCCAATGGATACGACAAGGTGCGAAATGGACTCCATGAGCATCAACGAGACGGTTTCCCATAGCTCAATGACCTCGGTTTCACCGGTTGCGAACGAAAAAACCAACAGGAAGCTCTTGCCGACCTTCACCATCTCAGGATGGCGAACGTCGAATGTTTTCCCGCTTGCCATGTGCAAGCGAAAGGGACGGAAAGGCTCCGCCTTGACGTATGCGAGTACCTGGGGAGGCGTCAGCATGGTCAGTTTCCTTGAACCGACTCGTTCTCCTGCCCCCAGCAAATGCGGAAAAGATTCTGTTGCCGCACTCCGGTTTGTTCGCAACGGCTCTTCGCAGCGCTCGAATATCAGGTTTATAGCGGAAGGCAGTCGAATGCGTCAAGTTGAGAGCCAATACCCATCCGCGCTGCACTGGCCGCTGGCAGTGTCTCAATGAAACGCAACGAGTCAACCGCTGGCAATAAAAGGACTCGGACCTTGCTTCCCCAGACAGAGTCGATCAGGTTCTCATTATCAACTCTCTCCTCAGCGGATCCCTTTTGCTCCAAC
>JBBRIK010000307.1:0-6606 GCA_038221045.1 Gemmatales bacterium | reverse complement strand
ACCGTAGGAAATCGAGAGCGCATCAGCTGCGCTAGTTTTCCAGATTTGGCACAATTCTTGGCAGTTCCTCACAGGCGACCGCGACAGTAGCCCGCGCCCTTTGGCACCCCGCACTGCCCGGTATACAATTGTCAGCTACGCTCAACTTCCTGCAGCACATCCTCACCATCCTCAAGCCGGGCGGGCGGGCCGCTGTCGTATTGCCCGACAACAGCCTCTTCGAGGATCAGGCCGCCGAGGTGTTCAAGCACCTGACCAAGGTGGCTCGGTTCCATACCGTGCTGCGACTGCCGCGCGGGACATTCACCCCCTACAGTCAGGGGGTGAAAGCGAACGTGGTGGGAGTCCTTGGCAGCGGCGGGATTGCCGCCATCGTGCTTATCTGGTTGCGAACAGGTGACCCAGCACTCTGACGGCTCGCACGAGTGCATTTCGCTCGCATGCCGCGACCTATACCTTTATACTCCTTCAACACATCAGATCGTCGGCCAAATCCAGGCCCGGCTGTCCGCAACGGCGAGGTGAGGGAATGTCTCCAAGCCCAATCGATCGCAACGCTCTTTTCGGCATTGTGGCCGTGAAAAAACCGATTCCTTACGGAAAACTCGCTCGCCCCAGCACTCGCGGAGTGGGAGCGCGATACAAGTCGCCCGCTCACTCAGGTTCTCCAGGTGCTTGGGCTACTACGGGCCGAAGAAGTGGTCGTCCTCGAAGCTCTCGTGGGTGCGGATCGAAGAAGAGGAGAAGCGGACGGTCAATGGTCTGGAGGTGCTGATGTTGAAGTGGACTGTCAAATCCGAGAGAGGAACCTTAACCTATCTGGGGTACTTCTATTCGGAGGAAGCAGGCGCGATCCAGTTGATTACCTGGGCGAGCCAGAAAGCGTTCCCTCGGAAGCGACCGGAACTCGAAGCCCTACTCAACGGATTTGAGGTAACCAAGGCGAAGTGAGCGCCGATCTGGCGCGTGATTGACGTCTCAATGAACTCGCACTGGTCCGACAGAGCAGGACGGAAGCGTTAGCCCAAAAAGTACGACCATCCGCCTCAACCCTTCAGCACGGTCAGGAAATGCTCGAAAGTCGAGGCACGCAGGGCGGCCCGGAACCAGTCGCTCAGCAATGGGAGACTCTCCTGCTGATTGATGAGTTGAACGATCTCCTCCGACCCTTCGCCTGGGAAACGCACCTCCAGGGCCTCCAGCAAACTCTCCCGTTGAACAGCCAGTTTCCCTCTGTCTATCCACTCGTTGACAATCTGCGATTCCGTCATCTCGTATCCCTCCAGACCATGACGCCTGACCAGCCATCCTTTTCGCTCCGCAAGCGGTTTTCGTTCACTGAGGGCAGGCCAGGCCGATGATGCACCCTCCAATCAAGAGAGGCACGTTGGTTTGAGTGTTACGAACAGCCGACTCAACCCTTCAAGCCGGCCAGGAACTGCGCGAAAGTCGAGGCTCGCAGGGCCGCCCGGAACCAGTCGCTCAGCAACGGGAGACTCTCCTGCTGATTGATGAGCTGAACGATCTCAACCGACACTTCGCCTGGGAAACGTACCTCCAGAGTTTCCAGCAAATTCTGCCGTTGCCTGGCCAGGGTGCCCCTAACCTCGCCCTGGAGAATCCACTCGTTGACCACTTGCGATTCCGTCATCTCGAAGCCCTCCAGACCATGACGCCAGACCGGCACTCGGCCGGCCAACTCGGCGAACACCATCGCAATACCCGCCAGGTTGCCTCGGTCGCGCCGATTCGACACACAGGCCGCGACTACTTCTCTCCAGCGGCGGATGACCCCTTCTTCGCTTCCGCCGATCATCAACGGCACCCAGAACAACAAGCCCCAGGAGGCCGCCCCACTGGCCACGCTGTCGAGCACTGCTGCCGCGTCATCCTCGGCCACGTTCCACACCAAAGGAGCATGACGTGTTCCGAACCCGCCGGACAAGGTCAGATCCAGGACGGTCTCGGGACACCGGCCCAGCAGGTAAACCAGGGCGGTCAGCACCTTGAACTTGCCTCGGCGGTCGTCTCCGTGCCGGGCATGGCCGCGCAGGATTCCTGCCTCTTCCAGGGTCACGTCCAGCTTATCGGGATCGTGCTGGGCCTGGAACTCCAGCACCAGGAGCCACGGCTGTTCGGGATGCGCCGGATCATCGAGGGCCGCGATCAGGTCGGCCGTGCGGTCGGGACCACCCGGCAAAGGCAGCGAGCGCGTGTCCAGCCATTCACGGAACCGAAGCAGTCCTCCAACGGGCAGCAACAGCCGAGGGATAACTGCCAGAGGAACGTTGCGGGCAGCATAGCGCGCTGCCTGGTCGAACACTCCCATGCCGTGATCCACCTCGCTGAGGCCATGCCTTGTCATCTGCTGCTGGGGATTCTACTCGATCATTTCGGCCTGAAGGAAGAGGAACAAGAAGTGCGGAAAGACAGGCTGCGGGCCGGTATCATCAGTGAGAGCCATGAGACGTGGCCGTCAGGAGGAATACGCCATGCCGATGCACGACTGGACCCTCGTCGAAGCAGGCATCTTCCACGCGTTTCATCACCTCTGGATTTCCGCGATCAGCGACTCCCTGAACTCCGTCCTGTTGTCAGGCGACTACTATGCCTTGCCGGAACAACTCGCTGCTGGCCTTGAGCCGGATGACTTCACTCTTCACGACCAAGAGACGGATGCCGAGTTCTACCGGCGGAAAAAGTGTTCCATCGCCGTTCGCCACATCAGCGGCGACCGACTCGTCGCCATGATCGAGACCCTCTCGCCTGGGAACAAAGGCAGCCGCAACGCCTTCCAGGCGTTTGTAAACAAGGCGTGCGAATTCCTCGAACATCGTATTCATCTCTTGCTCGTCGATCCGTTCCCGCCCGGCCCGCGCGACCCCAACGGCATTCACGCCGCCATCTGGGCGGAAGTGAAGGACGATCCGTTCATCCTTCCTGGTGACAAACCGTTGACTCTGGTGGCCTACGAGTGCGACCTGATCACCAGAGCGTTCATCGAACCGGTGGCGGTCGGCGACGTGCTGCCGGACATGGCGCTTTTTCTGGAACCGAATGGCTGCGTCAGTATCCCGCTGGAAGCGACTTATCAGACCGCATTTGACGTGATGCCACGCCGTTGGCGCGACGAATTGCAGCCATCCACTCCTCGCTGAGCGCACCCCGGACGGAAATTCGCAGCAGGGTGTGTGTGGCGCACGCGCAATGCAACGAAAAGTGGGCTGTATTGATGATAGTGAACATCCATTCATTTAGTCAAGCCTGCCTCACCTTCGGCAGCACCTCGCGGGCCAGCATTGTCATGCTCTTGCGGGCCAGTTCGTGCGGTAGTGTTCCCGTCTGGCAGCCGGTCAGGATGACGCCCGCGCCGATCTCCTTCTGATAATGAGCCAGCTTCTGGCGCACCGTCTCGGGGCTGCCAACGATCGCGTAGACGCCCTTCTCGATGTCGTCCCACGTCTTCTGCTCCGCGAGAAACGTATGGCGGTTCTTCATGATGGCCGCCGCCGACTTCGCCGAGGTGTAGCCGGGCGGTGCCAGCGAGATGCCCTTGAGCAGATTTTTGACGAAGTACCAGAAGTGCGGCTCGAACTCCTCACGCGCCTGCTTGTCGGTCTCGGCGACGTAGATGGGGACGCCCCAGCCCATTTGTTCGGGTTTGGCCTCGTAGCCGGCCTTGTTGCACGCCTCGCGGAAGAGACCGAAGACGCGCTTGAAGGTGTCGATGTGGAAATAGGGAATGCCCATGTAGGCGAAGCGACGCTGGGCGACGAACTCGATTGTTTCGAGAGAGCCTGCTCCCGGAATCCAGATCGGCGGGTGCGGCTGCTGGAGCGGCTTCGGCCAGGGATTGACCTGGCGAAAGAAGTAGTGCTTCGACTTCCAGATGAACGGACCCGGCTTCGTCCACGCTTCGAGGATGAGGTCGAGCGCTTCTCGGAAGCGCTCGCGGGCATACGTCGGATTGACCTGGTAGGAGAAGTACTCGGGTCCGCCGCCGATGACCATCCCGGCGACGAGCCGGCCGTTGGACATCACGTCGAGCATGGCGAACTCCTCGGCCACGCGCAAGGGCGGATTGTACATCGGCAGGGCGTTGCCGATGACGGCGATCTTGCAGCGCGAGGTCCGCTGCGTCAGCGCCCCGGCGATGATGTTCGGCGACGGCATCAGGCCATAAGCGTTTTGATGGTGTTCGTTGACGCAGATGCCATCGAAGCCCAGTTCGTCGGCGTAGGCGAGGGTGTTGATGTATTCGCGATAGAGATCGTGTCCCTTGACGGGATCGTAGAGCGAGTTGGGCAGCCAGACCCAGGCGGTGTCGTACTGTTCGCTGAAGTTGTCGGGCAGGTACGGCCAGGACATCAGGTGGAAGAAATAGAATTGCATGAATGGTTCCTGTGCGAGAGAGCATCCAGGGCCGCTCGCATTGTACGGGCAGGGTCGCCCTGGCACAGATGGAAGGGGCCGGAGAAAGGCCGCGAACGCAATATGATTGCGGTCCCCTGCCGGCTGGACTAAGCTAGTCCTCTGAAGGGGGGCGGGTATGCTAGCTCATCGAACCGGCGTTTTGACGTCGTGGTTGTGGCTCATTCTGTCGAGTGCGGTCCTGTTCGCGCTCTCCCAGGCACGGGCGCAGGAGCCGAAACTCGACCCCGCCGCCACGCGCGATTATGCCGTCGCCGCCGGGCTGCAGAACAAGCAACTCCACGCCCAGGCGATCCAGCGCTGGCAGAAGTTCATCCAGAGCTACCCGACCGATCCACGCCTCGCCAGCGCCAGCAATCACCTGGGCGCCTGCCAGTTGCAGGATCGCAAGTTCACCGACGCCGTGGCGACGTTCCGCAACGTCCTGGCGAAGTTTCCCCAGTTCGAGGCGCGGGACGCCACGCAGTTCAACCTCGCCCTCGCCCTGTACAACCTCGGACTCGACTCGAAGAAGGTCGAAGACATGCGGACCGCGTCGCTGGCGTTCGGCGAAGTCGCGACGAAGTACGCCAAAAGCAAGCACGTCCCCGCATCGCTTTACTATCAGGGCGAGTGTCTCTACCAGGCCGGCAACCTGGCCGAGGCGGCCGGCGTCTACCAGAAAGTGATCGCGGTTTACCCCGCCAGCGACCTGTTGCCCGACGTTTACTATGCCCTCGGGACCACACAACAGGAGCTGGGCAAGGACGGCGAAGCGACGGCGACGTTCCGGGCCTCGCTCCAGAAGTTCCCCAACGATCGCCAGGCGAGCGATTGCCGGCTCCGGCTGGCACAGTCGCTGTTCAAACAGAGGCTGTACGCCGAGGCGGGGCCGGTCTTCGGTCAGGTGGCCGGCGTCGCCGACTTCCCCGACGCCGACTTCGCCCTGATGCAGCAGGCCCACTGTCTCTACGAGCAGAAGCAACCCGCCCAGGCCGCGGCCGTGTACGAATCGCTGCCCCGGAAGTTCCCCAAAAGCAGGCACGCCGGACTGGCGCTGTTGTCGGCCGGCAAGTGCTGGTATCAAGCGGGCAAGTACCCGCAGGCGCAAGCGGCCCTTGCCGTGGTCGATGCGAAATCGACCGAGGCGGCGGAGGCGGCGTACTGGCTCGGTCAGTCCCTCGTTCGGCTGGACCGTCCGGCCGACGCCATCGCCGTGCTGGACAAGGCCTTGGCCGCCTATCCGCAGAGCGCGCTCGGCCCTCGGCTCGCCTTCACCCGCGCTGCCGCCCTGTCCGAGTTGCCCGCGCGCCGCAAGGAAGCTGCGACGGCGTGCGCGGACTTCGCCCGGAAATATCCCGGACACGAGTTCGCTCCGCGCGCCCTCTACATGGCCGCCCTCGCGGCCCTGAAGGCCGAGGACCATGAGGCCGCACGGACGCACGCCGAGGCGTTCCTCGCGGACAAAAAGCACGACAGGCACGACCTGATCCCGGACGTGCTGTTCATCGCCGCCGAGAGCCAGATCCAGGCGGCGAAGCCCGACCTGGCGCGGGCCGAGGCCCTCTATCGCCGGCTCCTCACGGAACATCCACGCCACTCCCAAGCGCTTCAAGCCCGGCTGCGCGTCGGCCTGTGTCTGCTGCTGGCGAAGAAACACGCCGAGGCCACGGCCTACCTGACGCAGACCGCTACGGACCTGAAAGAGCCAGCCCTCGTCGCGGAGGCCCACCTGCTTCTGGCTCGCGCTCACCAGGACGCGGGGGGGAGCGCCGAAGCCATTGCCGCCTTGCAGAAGGCGCTCGCCGCCAAACCCGACTGGACGCGCGGCGACGAGGTGCTGCTGACCCTGGCTGTGGTTCAACGCACTCAGAAGAAAACGGCCGAAGCTGTCGAACAACTCAAGCGACTGACGACTGCCTATCCCCGGAGTCCTCTGCGGGGGCAGGCCCTCTACCAGCTCGGCGAGATTGCCCACGAACAGGGTAAGTATGACGAGGCGGCGACCCACTACGAGCAGGCCGTGGCTCTCGCTCCAGCGGGCGAGATGACTCCGCTTGCGCTTTATGGCGCGGGCGCGGCGTGGTTCGCGAAGAAGGACCACGGACGTGCGATCGAGGCGCTCACGAAACTGTTGACCGCCCATGCCGGCAGCGACGTCGCGGCACGGGCGCACTATCTGCGCGGGCTGGCCCA
>JBBRIK010000306.1:0-6608 GCA_038221045.1 Gemmatales bacterium | reverse complement strand
AGCAGTAGCGCGCGGAGGAATCGCCGGCCGCGACGGCGCACGATGCGCGGGCGGACGAGGCTGAGCGGCGGGTTTCGGCGCACGAGGCTGGGGCGGGATCGTCGGCGGCGGTTGCGTCTCGTCCACCTCATACGACTCGCGATACACCTTGAGCGGCTTCTCCGGATCGGCCGCGGGCGGTTTCGACGCGGCTGGCGCGGGAGGAGGCGTCGTCGGGACCTGATAGCCGGCCCTCGGCGGAATCGTACGCGGGATGTCGTTGGAAGGAGGCGGAAGGTTGGCCGGGATGATCGATTCGAGCATGTCCTGGGCCACCTCGACCGGATACTTCATGCGCAGATCGTCGAGATAGTTCTCGATGTCGGGATGCTGGGCCGCCTCGACGAACGTCGGAAACGGTTTCAGGACGTGATACGGGTTCTGGCTCAGCAGCTCCTGGCGCAGCATTTCCGCCTGCGAAGCGCGGCCGGCGCGCAGGGCCGCATCGGCCGCCAGCATCAGGAACACCTCGCGCATGCCGGCGTCCTGCTGCTGCAGATACATGTCGGCCAGGTCGAGATAGACTTGAAGGATCTTGTCGTATGAGTGCATGTGCAGTCTCCCGTCTCCTCTACAATAGCGACGACTGCCGCGAGATGCGAGCCTGCGCCGCCCGGCTGCCAAGGAACGCTCATGGACGACCCCTCTTCCCTGCTGCACGACGTGCGCGTCCTCGACGCCTCACGCATCCTGGCCGGACCCTATTGCGGCCAGGTGCTCGGCGACCTCGGCGCCGAGGTCATCAAGGTCGAACGCCCCGGACAGGGCGACGACACGCGCGAATGGGGGCCGCCCTGGTTCGGGCCACTCAGCGCCTACTACCTCGCCTGCAATCGCAACAAACGCGCGATCACTCTCGATCTCGCACACGCGGACGGCGTCGCTCTGCTACATGACCTCGCCCGCCACAGCGACATCCTGCTCGAGAATTTCCGCGCTGACAGCGCCGTCAAGCTCGGTCTCGATCCCGCTCGTCTGCACGCGATCAATCCGCGTCTGATCGTCTGCTCCATCTCCGGCTATGGCCGCACGGGACCGATGCACGAGCTGGCCGGCTACGATTATGCCGTGCAAGCGCTCAGCGGCCTGATGAGCATTACCGGGCCGGTCGAGGGTCCGCCCTCGAAGGTCGGCGTCGCCGTCACCGATATCCTTACCGGCCTCTACGCCGCCGTCGCCGTCCTCGCCTGTCTGCACGCCCGCCGGCAGACGGGCCACGGCTACGCCATCGATCTTGCCCTGCTCGACTGTGCGATTGCCTCGCAGGTCAACGTCGCCCAGGCATTCCTGACGAGCGGCGAGGTGCCAGCGCGGCAGGGCAACGCGCACTTGCAGATCGTCCCGTATCAACTCTTCGCCACAGCCGATGGCTGGATCGTCCTCGCGGTCGGCAACGATCGCCAGTATCAGCGTTTCTGCGAGCAAGCAGGCCGCCCTGAGATGGCGAGCGATCCGCGTTTCGTCACCAATCCGCTCCGGGTTCAACACCGCGACGATCTGGTGCCGATGGTCGCGGAAGTGATGAAGGGAAAGACGACGGCGGACTGGCAAGACTGTCTCGACCGAGCGGGCGTCCCCTGCGCGCCGGTGTGGAACTATGCGGACGTCTTCAGTCATCCCCAGGCCGAGGCGCGGGGCCTGAAGATGACGGTCCGCGATCCTGACGGTCAGCCGGTCGATCTGGTCGGCTCTCCCTTTCACATCAAGGGTGCGACACCGCCGGCACCGCAGCCGCCGCCGCGCCTGTCGCAGCACACCGACGAGATACTCGGCGGCGTCCTTGGACTCGACGCGGCGCGCATCGACGACCTGCGCCGGCGTGGCGTGATCTGAGCGCGACACTTCGCTTTGCGTTTCGCGCTTCGGCTGCCGCATTTCGAGGATTCTACCTTTACAAGTCGCTCTCGGTTCGTAAAGATCAAGAGGATGAGCGGATTGCTCCCGTCCGGACGGACGTGTTCAACCCGCTCCCTGTGTTGCTGGAGAGCGCGCGGCAGCGGAACTCTTTCGAGGAACGACTTGCCTGTGCTGGCACAGGAAACGGTGGTAGGAGCAGCCATGACGATCGAACGCGTGCCGATGACTCAGCCGCAATACGACAAACTGAAGGACGAAATCGACCGCATGGCGAACGTCGAGATGACGGAGGTGGCCAAACGTATCGCCACTGCCCGCGAACTCGGCGACCTGAGCGAGAACGCGGAATATCACGCCGCCCGCGAGGACCAGGGCATGTTGCAGGCCCGCATCGATCGCGACAAGGATCGTCTCGCACGGGCCTTCGTCATCGATCCCGCGTCCCTCCCCAAGGACATGGTCGTCTTTGGGTCCAAGGTGCGCATCAAGGACCTCGATACCGGGGAGATCGAGGAGTTAATCCTCGTCGGTCCCACCGATGAGGATTACGAGAACAACAAGATCCTCATCACCAGCCCGCGCGGCCGGGGCCTGACGGGCAAGAAAGTCGGCGATGTCGCCGAGATCACCGTGCCGCGCGGCACGATGCGCTACGAGATCCTCGAGATCGGCAGCCAGTTCTGACAGGTCGTGTCTTGCCGCTTGCGGCGTAGCGCTCTTGAAGAGCGCTACGCCGCAAACGGCAAGACACCAGGAGCGTCAACGGTGCGAAACGACGGCCGAACTCCTGACGCTCTGCGCCCGCTCAGCTTCCAGCGGCGTTTCACCGGCCAGGCGCCTGGCAGCGTCCTGGCGCGGATGGGCCGGACCGCCGTCCTCTGCACCTGTACCATCGACAAGGTTGTTCCCGTCTTCCTCGAAGGCACCGGCAAGGGCTGGCTGACGGCCGAGTATGGCATGTTGCCCGGAAGCACCGGCTCGCGCAAGCCGCGCGATCGAGGCGGCAAGGTCGATGGACGCAGCGTCGAGATTCAGCGCCTCATTGGCCGCAGCCTGCGTGCCATCGTCAACCTCGACAAACTTGGCGAACGAACGCTCTGGATCGACTGCGACGTCCTCGAGGCCGACGGCGGCACCCGCACCGCCTCCATCAACGGCGCATTCGTCGCCCTGCTCGACGCTCTTCTTTCCTCGCGCGACCTCCTCGTTCCCATTCCGCAAATCGTCCGCGACAGCGTGGCCGCCGTCAGCGTCGGGCTGGTCGTTCCCAAGGGCCTGGATGAGCCGGTCGAGCTGCTCGACCTGAACTATCTCGAGGACCGCGACGCCGACGTCGATCTCACCCTGGTGATGACCGGTTCCGGCCGGATCATCGAGGTCCAGGCCGGCGGCGAGGAAGCCACCTTCAGTTTCGAGCAACTCGGCAGACTGCTCGAACTGGGGAAAGCGGGCATCGCGTCTGTCCTTCAGGCCCAGCGAGCCGTCCTCGGCGCGGAATGGCCTCTGGACGGCTGACATCCTTTCTGCTATACGCTCCCTCTTCATATCTCTCAGTCGGTCGTCCCGTCCCATCTCGGGGAGGTGCGAAGGATGCGTAAGTTGATTTGGACCCTCGTCGGTCTGTCGTTGTCTGTCGCGATCGTGCTGGGAACGCGAGTCCCCATCGTCGCCGTGCCGCCGGAGGGGCCGGGCGCTCCCCTGCTGGGAGTCGTCCCGGTCCAGCGCGACCCGCTGGCCGTGCCAATGCCGGCCCCGCCCAAGCCGAGCGCCTACGAGGTCAAATCGAAGGACGGCGCGTTCTTCATCTGCGCCGCCTATTACAGCGGCGAACACTCCGGCTATCTCGCCGATCAGGTCGTTCACCAGTTGCGGGCCAAGAACATCAATTCCTTCGTCTACAACTACGCCGACCGCGAACGCCGTGAGTTGGAGTGGGCCTATCATCAGCACATGAAACTGAAACCGAACATTCCCTATCGTCCACGCTTCACGAAAGTCGAGCAGCAGGTGGCGGTGCTCATCGGCGGCTTCAAGAGCATGGCGGACGCCAGCAAGTCGCTGGCGGCGGTCCGCAAGCTGCCCGCGCCGGACGTGAAGTTCCCATCTGGCGAACTCGCCTGCGATCGGGTGATGGTGTACGGCGACGGCCATCGACGAGGAAAAGAGTCCGATGCGGAAGAAACACGTCCCCTCTCGGGAGCGGTCGTCAACCCCTTCGAGGCGTGCTTCGTCATCCGCAATCCCGTTTCGGCGAAATCGCAGACCCAGGACGAGAATTACGTCGATCCCGCCTGGAAGCAGATGAACGTCAACGAATCGTACAACCTGCTCAAGTGCAAGAAGAACTTCACATTGGTCGTGAAGGTTTACCGGGGACCGTCGAGCGTTCAGTCGGGATTGAACGGCCCGAGCAGAGACGGCAGTTTCCAGAGCGCACTCGACCGGGGGCCGGAAATCATGGAGGCGATGGCGAGCCAGGCGCACCAACTGGCTGGGTTGCTCCACGATCAGCATTACGAGGCGTATGTACTGCACACGCGCTTCGGCAGCATCGTGACTGTTGGCGGATTCGCTGCTCAGGGCGACGAGGAAATGGTGCGCATGCACCACGAACTCAGCAAGCTCCGTATGATCAAAAAAAACAGCCCCACCCTTGCGGGCCAGAACATCAATCCCGACGACGATCCCTGGAGCCTGCTGCCCGATCCCATGCCGATGCGTGTGCCGCGACTTTGAGTGCTACGGACCGATAATCCTTCTTGCCGCTTGCGGCTTAGCGGACTGCCCGCTAAGCCGCAAGCGGCAAGAAGGAGAGAAAAACGCGCGAAACTTCCCTCTCTCAACCGCTGACCACCAATTCTTCATCCACATCGCCGTGACAGCCGTGACTGACGACGATCAGTCCGGCGAGCAATGCCAGCAGCACCACCCAACCCCAACGCCAGCGCGGCGACGCCTGCGGGATCGAAGTCCTTTGCCGGGTTACCGTCCGGCGCGGCGAAAGCAGCGTTTGCATAATCGTTCTCCCAAAACCCCTTGTGCCATTTTCTCAAGCGTACAATACTGGAGGGTATGAATTTCTTCGTCCTCCTTCTTCGGAGGTCGCACGATTATGTCGTCGAAGTCCGCTCTCTCGCTGGCCGAGCGCCTGTGCCGGCCCCAGCGTGTGGGTTTGTTCGGGCATCGAGGCGTCGGCAAGACCACCTTGCTGACCATGCTCTATCGCGAGGCGGTCAACGGCCACCTGAACGGCCTGCGTCTCGCCGCTGGCGATGCCGCCACCGCGAACTATCTCGGCGACAAGATGCTCCAACTCGAACAGGGCCAGGTGCTGCCTGCCACCCTGACCGAGACTCCCCTTCGTTTCCAACTCTATCACGCCGACAGCCGGCTCGAACTGATCGTCAAGGACTATCAGGGCGAACAGGTGCAGGTCGGACGCGAAGAACCGATCCGCGACTTCCTCAAGGAGTGCGACGCCGTCTGGGTCTGCTTCGACCCGGCCCTGCTCAACTCGCGCGCCGATCGGCTTCACGGCGAACAGGAAGCGGAGCAAGTCGTCGAGGACTATCTCGCGCTGGATCGCGACGATTGCCCGCATCGCCCGATGGCCCTGGTGCTGACCAAGGCCGACGTGCTGCCGCCGCGCCCCGAAGGCATCACCGAGGAACTCTGGCTCAACGATCTGGCCCGCGACTCGTTCCCCATGACGCTGCACGCCCTGCAACAGCACTCGCCGGGCAACACGCTCCTGGCCGTCAGCAGCCTGGGACGGCGCGACCGTGAGTTGCCAACCGCCAGCCTCCAGCCGTGGAACCTCGAACGCCCGCTGCTGTGGTTGGCCTCTGTGTTGCAGGCTCAGGACGAAGCGCGGCTCGACCACCTCTTTGAGATCGCTCCCCGCAGTGTCGCCTTGCTGGAGCGCTGTCTTCGCTGCTACGCTCAGCGCTATCCCGGCTCGCCGCGTTTGCCCGACTACGAGGAGCGTCTGCGCAGGGCGAGGAGCCGGCGGCGGCGGGTTTTCGCCCTCTCGGGCGCTGCTGTCGCGGCCTTCATCGCTTTGAGCGTTTGGGCGGGCGACGCGCTGCGCTATCACTCCGCTCGCTCCTTCGATCATACCAGCGACGACCGCCAGGCCGTCCGTCAGCGCTGGGACGATTACGCGTCCTCACCGCTCAGCATCGGCTGGCGTGAGACGGCTCGCCAGCGCGTGCGCGAACTGGACGACCAACTCCACGAGCAGAAACGCTCTCAGAGCCTGGACAACCTGAACAGGCTCGCGGCCGATCCGGACACCGGAACGACCGTCGTCCTGACCCACCTGCGCCAGTTCTCGCAGGAGTTCCCCGAGACCCCCGCCCTGGACAACATCCGAGCTGACGTCGCCAAAAAAGTCGAGGCCCAGCGCGCGAAAGAGGCGCAGCAAGCCCTTGATGAGCTTATCAAGAGCGAGTATGTCACGGCCGGTCAGAAAGAAGGAGAAGCAGCCCGCAAGCATCTGGAAGCATTGATCGGTCGCGCCGATCGCGTCCTGGCTGAGTTCAGCGACAGCCCGGTGGCAGCGAAGGTGCGCGAGCGGCGGACGGGTTACATGCAGCGGATCGACGAACACGATTTCGAGTCCGCACGCAGTTACTCGCGCCGCGAGGAGCAGAACTTCGCAACCCGCCGCGAACGCTATCAGCAGTATCTGAGCCGGCATCCGCAGGGGG
>JBBRIK010000305.1:0-6609 GCA_038221045.1 Gemmatales bacterium | reverse complement strand
TTTTTCTTCTCCTTGTTCCACTCGACCTCTGACTCGCCGACCGTGAACTTGCCTTCCAGTTTCTCCGATCCGACCTTCGAGTTGACCGCCCAACTATCGCCCTTCTTGGCCGGCAACTTCAGGAACTGCACCGGCGGCGTCACCAGCACTCCGCCGACCTTGAGGCGATACAGGCCGTCCGCACGGACCGCGATGTGTTCCGAGGCGACCGGCGATCCGCCGATGCTCGTCACGACCTCGAACGTGTCTTCCTTGTCGATCTTTTCCGTTCCCTTTACCATCACCTCGACGGTGTCGGTGTTGGACTTGTAGGTCCACTTCGCGCCCTTCTTGAGCGGATAGAGCGACGCGTCCTTCGTCGGATCCTGAGCGCTCACCGGCCCAAGCAGCACGGCGGCGAAAAACAGACTCAGCAGAGCTCGCATGGTATCCTCGCTCACTTCTTGACCACTTCGTATTTGTCCAGTTCCAGATCGACGGTCGTCGTGCCTATGACGATGGTCTGTTTAACCATGCCAACGTCCTTGGCGAAGTAATAGGTGACGCTGACGCCCTGGCCGTCGGCCTTCAGGTCGCCGCTTACGGTGATCGTGTCGAAGGTGCCGAACTTGACCTTCACGCCCTTGGCCTCGCCGAATTTGAAGGTACTCTTCGTCTCCTGCTCGCCCACCTTGCTCTCGAACTTCCAGGTGTCGTTGTTCTTGACGGGGAGCCTGAGGAAGCAGACCGGCGGCGTGAACTTCTTGCCGGCGAACTCGAGGCGATAGACGCCGTCCTTGCGGACCGTCACTAGTTCGGTCGAGACGAGGTCCGAGCCGCGCCGCGTTTCGAGTCGAGCGCCCATCTCCTCGCCGCTCTTCTCGGTCCCGGTCAGCTTGGTGACGAAGGTCTTGCCCTGGCTGCTGTAGGTCCAGACGGACCCTTCCTTGAGCGGGAAGTACGGCGTCTCTTCCTTGATCTTGTCTTCTGCCGGTGCCGCGGAAACAATCAGCAGTCCAGCCAGCAACCCCATGCGATATGCGACGGTTTTCATAACGTCCTTCTCCCGGCCTTGCGAAACTCAAGTGGATTCGATCATGTTAGCAATTCGGTCCCGCTCAGGCGAGACAAGGAGACAAGGAGCTCTTCGACGAACCAATTGCGTTCTTGCGCTGGCGAGCATATACTCCGCCACTAGTATAAGTGAGACGATCCGCACGTCTGGTGACGTATCGGACGTTTTGCGGTTCTGACTATTCACAGGGGAGGTTCAACGATGAAGGCTCTGAGGACGACTCTATCCGCGGTGGCTCTGGTGTGCTTCCTGACCACGGCCCAGGCCGAGGACAAGAAGGCAGAGGCGAAGGAATACAAGGGGACGATCACCTGTCTGAAGTGCGATCTGAAGATGGCTGACGACTGCGCGACCGTCATCAAGGTGAAGGACAAGGACAAGGAAAAGGACGTCATCTACGTGTTCGACGCCGCCTCGAACAAGAAGTACCACAAGAACATCTGCAAGACCCCCAAGGAAGGCACGGTCAAGGGTACTGTCAAGAAGGACGGCGACAAGATGATCATCACGGTGACCGAGTTGAAGTTCGCCGACTGAACCGGGAACGTAATGATTCGCTCTCATCGCCACTCGCGAGCCGGCTCGCGAGTGGCGATGTCGTTTTCCAGGCGCGGTTGGCAGCCATCCCCCTGACGGTTAGGATAGAGGGACGATCCCAAGGAGGAGAATCGCACGTGAAGATCATTCTCGCCAATCCGCGCGGTTTCTGTGCCGGCGTCAACATGGCCATCGAAAGTCTCGACCGCGCCCTGGAACTGTACGGGACTCCGCTCTACGTCTATCACGAAATCGTTCACAACCGCTATGTCGTCGAGCGCTTCAAGAAGCGTGGCGTCGTCTTCATCGACGACATCGCCGACATTCCCTCGGGCGGCACGGTCCTCTACAGCGCGCATGGCGTTTCCCCGGCCATTCGCAAGGCGTCGGAGGCAGGTAATCTGCGGGCCATTGACGCCACCTGCCCCCTGGTCACGAAGGTGCATCTGGAGGCCGTGCGTTTCGCGCGGGAGGGTTACACCATTCTGCTGATCGGCCACGAGGGACACGACGAGGTCGTCGGCACGATGGGCGAGGCGCCGGCGTCGATTCGTCTGGTGCAGGACGCCGCCGAGGCCGAGGTACTCGACCTGCCGCCGGACGCCAAGGTCGCCTTTCTGACGCAGACGACCCTGAGCGTCGATGATGCCGAGGCAATCATCAGCGTCCTTCGCCGCCGCTATCCACAGATCACTGGCCCGTCGAAGGACGACATCTGCTACGCGACTCAGAACCGTCAGGAGGCCGTCAAGGACCTGGTCCCCGAGGCCGACGTGGTGCTGGTGCTGGGCAGTCGAAATAGCTCGAACAGCATCCGTCTGGCTGAGGTTTCGCGGGCGGCTGGCAAGCAGGCGTACCTGATCGACGGCTGGCAGGAGATCGCCGACGAATGGCTGAAGGGAAGCGACACGGTGCTGATAACGGCGGGCGCGAGTGCGCCGGAAGACGTCGTCGAGGCATGCGTGGCCCACTTGCAGCGGAAGTACGGAGCGGAGGTCGAGAGCCGAACGGTCCGCGAGGAACATGTGAGTTTTCCACTGCCGCGCGAGCTACGAGTCCTGACGCCGTCGCGCTAAGGTGCAAGGGGATGAAAGGCGCAAAGACTGGCCGATTGGTGCTTCGCCGTGTCCGTGTGAGCGAGCGCAGGATGTCGTACTCAGCTTTCCAGCGCTTGCCGCATCGCCTTGGCTGGAAGCATGAATTTGTCGATGGCACCCTCTGCCTCACACCCGTCAAGCAATTCGTCCCGCTTGAGCTGGAGTTGATCGGTCATCGGAGTAACCATTGGGGCGAAATCCGTCCCGCGACGCCGGACGATGTAAGTGGCTTGTATCAACCGTTTCTCGAAGCCTTCGCGAAGACGCCCGATTTCGCCAGGATGACGACGCCGCAGTACAGGAAATGGGCGTCGAAGTACCTCGACGATTTTTTTCAACGAGTTCGCTGGCCTTGGTCTGCCGCGTCCGTCGTCGGAGAACAGGGTGGCGAGATCGTGGCAGCGGCCCTGATTGTCACTCGACCGACTGGCCCCTTGCTCGATTGTCTGTGTGTACGGCCGGATTATGCACGCAAGGGATGGGGGACGGCTCTGCTAACGCGAGTGGCTTGGACCTTACGAAACGCGGGAGAAAAGCATCTTGCCAGTTACACTCACCTCGGGAATGAGCCGAGTCTGAATTACCATCTTCGCTTCGGGTTTCAGGAACTCCCGGACTGCTGGACCGCATATCATCGCTTCCGCCACTATGAACACGAGTGCGATCGCTACACTCTACTGCGAAATTGCCCAGAAGTGAATCGGGTGCGCATCCTGGGCCTGAAGGAATATTGGGGCCACGAGTGGAACCGCCTGGAAAAACTGGAAGAGCAAGCCTGGCGAAACTGAGGCAACCACGACCATGACCCTGTCTCTCGACTATCTGCCGCGCTCGCCGCGCCGCAAGGACTTTCGCATCGGTTGCCTCGGTTCCGGCTTCATCATGCGCGACTGTCACCTTGTCGCCTATCGCCAGGCCGGCTTCAACCCTGTCGCCATCGCCTCACGCAATGCCGACCACGCTCGGGCCGTCGCCGAGCAACACGCCATCCCATGCGTCCATGACACCATCGAAGCACTTCTCACCGATCCATCCATTGAGGTTCTCGACGTCGCCGTACCGCCGGACGTTCAGCCGGACATCCTGCGGGCCGCCGCTCGTCAGGCCAGCCATCTTCGCGGCATCCTCGCTCAGAAGCCACTGGCCATGACCTATCGCGAGGCGAAGGAGTGCGTCGATCTCTGCGCGAAGGCGGGTATCACGCTCGCCGTCAACCAGAACATGCGCTACGATCAGTCGGTGCGAGCGATGAAGGATTTGCTACGCAAGGGCGTCCTGGGTGAGCCGGTGCTGGCAACTATCGACATGCGGGCGATTCCCCACTGGATGCCCTGGAGCGAGGGACTGCACTCGCTCTCGACTTTCGTGATGAGCATTCATCACCTCGACACCTTCCGCTACTGGCTCGGCACGCCGGATCGCGTGCTGGCCAGCACCCGTCCCGATCCGCGGACGAAGTTCGCACATTCTGACGGCATCAACCTCTACATCCTCGAATACGAGCGCGGCTGTCGGGCGGCGTCCTGGGATGACGTCTGGACAGGGCCGGCGCGCGAGGGAGCCGGCGCGGACATCGGCATTCGCTGGCGCGTCGAGGGGACGGACGGAATGGCGCGCGGCACGATCGGCTGGCCGAGCTATCCCGCGCGGACGCCTTCGACGCTCGACTATACCGTCAAAAGTTCGACGGACTGGCATCAACCGCGCTGGAGTGAAGTGTGGTTCCCCGACGCCTTTGTTGGCACGATGGCCCAGTTACTGTGCGCCCTCGAGGACGGGACGGAAGCGGAGATCAGTGGCCGGGACAACCTGGAGACGATTGCCCTCTGTGAGGCGGTCCACTCGGCAGCGAAGGAGCATCGCGTCACAACAGTCCGTGAGTTCATGTAACCATGCACACCGACGAGCTACGTCAACTGCTGGAACAGGTCCGCGCCGGCACCCTCGCGCTCGACGATGCGCTACAGCGTCTGCAAACGCCCGGCATGGCCGACCTGGGCTATGCCCACGTCGATCTGCAACGACGGCAGCGTTGCGGCTTCCCCGAGGTGATCTTCTGCCAGGGCAAGACGGCTGAATGGGTCGCGGGCATCGTCCGTAAACTGGCCGAGGCCGGGCAGGACTGTTTGGCCACCCGCCTCGACGACGTGCAAGCAGTTCACCTGTTGGCCCTCTATCCGCAGGCCGAACAGGATCGTGTCGCCCGCACCTTCTGGCTGCCTGGGCCGCGGACGGACGTACCGATTCCCACAGGGCGAGTGATGGTGCTGACGGCCGGCACCAGCGATCTGCCGGTGGCGCAGGAAGCCGTCGTCACCGCTCGCGCCCTCGGCGCGGACGTAACCCTGTTGGCCGACGTCGGCGTCGCGGGGATTCATCGTCTCCTGCGCTATCGCGACCTCTACGCGCAGGCTGACGCAATCGTCGTCGTCGCCGGCATGGACGGAGCGTTGCCGAGCGTGGTCGGCGGACTGGTCGATTGTCCGGTGATCGCAGTGCCGACGAGCGTCGGTTATGGCGCCGCATTTGGCGGACTGGCTGCCCTGTTAACGATGCTGAATTCCTGCTCGGCGGGTGTGGTAGTGGTCAACATCGACAGTGGCTTCAAGGGCGGCTACGTCGCCGCACTGATAGCCCGCCGGGCTGCTGTACGAACTCAGGGATAGCCAGGCTGAATTCCGAAGTCGTCGGACACCTCAGGAGAGATCAACTCGGCAGATCGGGTTCGTTTCGTGCCGCGTGCCAGACGGTCAAGATCAGGACACGCTTCGTTGTCTCGTCAACGCGATAAAAGATACGATAAGAGCCACAAACGATCTCGCGAGTCCGACCGGAACGATCGCGTTCATACACCGGGCCGATAAACGGAAATCGGGCGAGGTTCTCAACGTGATTGAGAATCGAGGACCGTACCCCCTCAGCGGCGGATTCGCTGTGTTGAGCCAGATGACGGACGATCCCTTCGAGCGCATCCGCAGCGGGTTCGGCCCAAATTATTTCGCAGTCCATGACGCCGACCTCCGCTTGACCTCCTCATGAGAGAGAACTCGTCCCGCTTCGGCGGCAGTTTCCGCTCGGCGAATCGCCGCGAGAATCGCCAGTTCCTCCTGAATCTCTTCCAGCCTGGCGTTCTCCGGCATTCGCTCCAACACTTCCATCACCGCTTGCTTGTCGGACATTCTTCAACTCCTGCCTCGTGTTCGGCTCAATTCCAGCGGGCGAACTGTTGCAGCATCGTCAGACCGACGCGCTGGCTCTTCTCGGGATGAAACTGCGTTGCGCACACATTGTCACGAGCGACAGCGGCGGCGAACGGCGTCGGATAATCGCTCTCCGCCGCGATCACCGACGAGTCGCGCGGCACGGCATAGTACGAGTGAACGAAGTAAACTGCCTCGCCGTCCTGCGTCGCGCTCAAGGCCCCGACTCGCTGCTTCACGCGCAGTTGGTTCCAGCCCATGTGCGGCACCTTCAGCCCCGGCATGTCGGGAAAGCACACCACCTCGCCCGGCAGCACACCCAGGCCGCGATGCTCGCCGTCCTCGTAGCTGACGTCGAAGAGCAACTGCAACCCCAGGCAGATGCCGAGGAACTTCTTGCCCTTGGCGATGTGCTCCTTGATCGGCCCGGACAGACCGCTGTCGTTGAGCCGGGCGATGGCGTCGCGGAACGCGCCGACTCCCGGCAACACCAGCTTCTCACAACTCGCCACGCGCTCCGGGTCGCCGCTGATCTCGGCCGCGAAGCCGACTTTCTCGAACGCCTTCTGCACGCTCCGCAGATTGGCCATGCCATAATCGACAATCAAGATTGGCTTCATGGTTTTGTCGCTCCCGCCGTCTCGTCACCTGAGGGACCGCCTCCAAAAAGCAGCCGGCACACAAAGCTGCCGATCAAGAGAAAGACGACTCCCGCTCCGCC
>JBBRIK010000304.1:0-6620 GCA_038221045.1 Gemmatales bacterium | reverse complement strand
CCCCGCCGACTATCACCACCCCCGCATGTTGTCTGACTCCGGGGACAAGTCACTTTAAAATTCCGGTGTATGACCCCCGTCGTCTTGCCGCTTGGGGCTGTGGGGTTTAAGACCGCTACGCCGCACGCGGCAAGACACTCGCGCCTCTCCTCTCCCGGTAAGTATCCAAGGAGAACCTTGTGTCCGCGCCAACCCTCTCCGTTCCCGATAAACCTCCCGTCGTCCATGATCCTCACGCCGTCTTCGATAACTCGCCGACCTTTCAGATGGCCTGCCGGCAACTGGAAAGCGTCGCCGAGGTCATCGAGATCGACAAGGGCGTCCTCAAGCGCCTGGCCCGGCCGCGCCGCGCCCTCGTCGTCAGCATCCCGGTCCGCATGGACGATGGCCGAATCGAGGTCTTCGTCGGCTATCGCGTCCAGCACTCGCTGACCAGCGGCCCGGCCAAGGGAGGACTGCGCTATCATCCCAGCGTCGATCTCGGCGAAGTGGCCGCCCTGGCGATGTGGATGTCGTGGAAGTGCGGCATCATGAACCTGCCCTTCGGCGGTGCCAAGGGCGGCATCGCCTGCGATCCGGCCAAGCTCTCCAAGGGCGAACTCGAACGCCTCACGCGCCGATTCACCGAAGAAGTGCTGCCGATCATCGGCCCGCGCATGGACGTGATGGCACCGGACCTCGGCACCGACGAGCAGACGATGGCCTGGATCATGGACACCTATTCGATGAAGGTCGGCTACGCCTGTCCGGAGATCGTCACGGGCAAGCCGGTCGAACTGGGGGGCTGCATCGGCCGGCGCGAGGCGACCGGACGCGGCGTCACCTACTGCATCATGGAGACGCTGCGCCATCTCAACATCGATCCGGGCCAATCGACGGCCGTCGTGCAGGGTTTCGGCAACGTCGGCTCGGTGGCCTGCGAGGAACTGGCGCTGCGCGGCGTCAAGATCACCGGCGTCGGCGATCGCTATGGAGCCGTTCACAATCCAAAGGGACTCGATCTACCCGCCCTGGTCAAACATGTCGCGACGGGCGCTTCGGTCTGCGATTTCCCCGGCGGCGAGCCGATCAGCAACGAAGATCTTCTCACGCTGAAATGTACGATTCTGGTGCCGGCCGCTCTGGGTCACGTCATCACCGAGGAGAACGCGGCCCGGCTGCGCTGCCGGGTCCTGGCCGAGGGCGCGAACGGCCCCACCACTCCCGAGGCCGACGCGATCCTGGCCGACAGCGACATCTTCCTCATCCCCGATGTAATGTGCAACGCGGGCGGCGTGACGGTGTCGTACTTCGAGTGGGTGCAGGACATCCAGCAGTTGATGTGGAGCGAGAAGCAGGTCAATGAGAAGCTGGAGGAATTGATTCTGCATTCGTTCCATCAGATGATGGACGTGGCGAAGCGACGCAAACTCAGCACGCGCACGGCAGCCCTGAGCATGGGCGTCGAGAAGGTGAACAAGGAGAAGGTGCGCCGCGGTCTCTATCCGTAATTCGCCCGCTTGCGGCGTAGCGCCTCGAAGATCGCTACGCCGCAAGCGGCAATCACACTCGCGCATCTCTCGCGATGATGTCGTTGACCCGATGCGCGAACGCCGCCGGGTCGCGTAACTTCGATCCCTCTGCCAGCACAGCCTGATCGTGCAGCAGACGGGCATATCCTTCCAGACGCGGATCGTCCGCGTTCTTCTCATGCAGTTCACGCAGGGCCGTGATCGCGGCATGCTCCGCGTTGATCTCCAGCACACGCTTCGCCGCGTCGCCCAGGTCCTCGCGTCCCATGCGCCCCAGCAGACGCTCCATGTGGGCCGACACGCCGCCGTCAGGGGCCACCAGACACGCGGCACTCTCCTTCAAGCGACGGGACAGCCGAACGTCGCTCACGTCGCCGAGAGTCTTCTTCAGATACTCGAGCAGTCCCTTGAAGCACTCGGCTTGTTCCTTGTTCTCGTCCGCCGGCGCTTCCAGTTCGCCCTTATCGACGGCCTTGAGCTGCTTGCCCTTGTACTCGCGCAGCGACGAGGCGACGAACTCGTCGATGGCGTCTGTCAGGAGCAGGACGTCCTGACCCCGGCCGCGAAAAACCTCCAGATAGGGCGAATGCTCGATCTGCTGTCTCGTCTCGCCGATCAGGTAATAGATCTCTTTCTGCTCTGCCGGCATCGCCTCGACGTACTTCTCCAGCGACGTCAACTGTCCCGCTTCCGTCTTCATCGACTCGAACAGCAGCAGGTCGGCGATCTTCTCGCGGTTGCTCCAGTCGCGCGACACGCCCTCTTTCAGCACGTCGCCCAGCGCGCGATAGAAGCTGACGTACTGGGCGTACTCGTCCTCCTTCATCGCCTTCAGTTCCTGAAGGACCGTGCGGACGAGGTCTTTCTGGATGCGTTCGAGCAGCGGGTTGTGCTGGAGGATCTCGCGTGAGATGTTCAGCGGCAGGTCCGACGAATCGACGACGCCCTTGACGAAGCGCAGATAGCCAGGCAGCAGGGCCTCGCAGTTCTCCATGATGAGGACGCGCTGGATGTAGAGGCGCGGCCCGACTTTCTGCTCGCCGCCACCCCATTCCATTTCGAGGGGCCGGTGCGACGGGATGAACAGCAGCACCTTGTACTCCTGCTGTCCCTCGGTCGCATAGTGAATGACGCGGGCCGGCTCGTCCATGGCGCTGGCGATCTGCTGATAGAACTCCTTGTACTCGTCGGCCGTCACCTCCTTCTTCGGCCTCAGCCAGATGGCGGCACGGGCGTTGAGCGTCTCGTCCTCGCCCTTCTCGCCCTCCATGACGACGGGATGCTCGATGAAGTTGGAGAACTTCTTGACGAGCATTTGCAGCCGCCACTTGTCGAGGAACTCCTTGGCGTCCTCTTTTAGATGCAGGATGACGTCGGTCCCACGGGCCGGCTTCTCGACCGTCTCGATGCTGTATTCGCCCTGGCCGTCGGACTCCCAGCGCACGCCCTTCTTGGGATCGCCGGCCTGGCGCGTCAGCACCGTCACCTTGTCGGCGACCATGAAGGCCGAGTAGAAGCCGACGCCGAACTGGCCGATGAGGTCGGGCCGGCTGGCGCTGTTCTGCTCGCGCAAATGTTCGAGGTAGGCGCGCGTCCCCGACTTGGCGATGGTGCCGAGTTGGTCGATGACGCCTTCCTGCGACATGCCGACACCATTGTCCGAGATGGTCAACATGTTGTTCTCGGCGTCGGGAGTGATCTTGATGCGCCAGTCCTTGTTGTCTTCGAGGATGTCCTCGTGCGCCAGAGCGTCGAACTTGATCTTGTTGATGGCGTCGGACGCATTGCTAATCAGTTCGCGCAAGAAGATCTCGCGATTGGAATAGAGCGAGTGGGTAATGAGATGCAGGAGCTGCTTCAACTCCGTCTTGAACTCGAGTTTCTCCATGAGCGTCGTCCTCTTGGGTTTGCCGCTTGCGGCTTAGCGGGCACCTGCAAAGCCGCAAGCGGCCCTCCTCGTTCAGAGATATCGCCTGGAGGCGCGGTGCGTCAAGCGTTGCAGCGGATTGCCTTGTCTGATAGTTTGACTGCACGACAGGAGAGAACACCATGAGCGATCCGATTCCGCAAGACGATCTCCCACCCGCACTGGACAATGCCGGCTCCGTGCCGTCCCTCGAAGGCGCGCAGCGCTACGGCGCCGGCAAGCGTCGAGGCCAGCTCGACGAGGAGATTGAACGCGAGCTTCAGGAAGCGCTGGGCGGCGCTAACTTCGACCAACTGCTGACCGATCCCAATCCGCGCCAGCGCCGCCAGCCCGCCGCTCCCGGCACCACGCCCGGCAGGCTCAAGGGACGCATCATCAGCATTCACGGCCAGGACGTCTTCGTCCAGGTGCCGGGCGGACGCTCGCAGGGCATCCTTCCCATCCAGCAGTTCACCGAAGGGCCGCCGAAACTCGGCGACGAAGTCGAGGTGACCATCGAGGGCAGCGAGGACGGCTCGCTGATCCTGTCGCGCAAGGGCGCGGCCATGCAGGTCGATTGGTCCAACGTGGCCAATGGCATGATCGTCGAGGCGCGCGTGGTGGAGACCAACAAGGGCGGGCTGTCCGTTGAGGTCAGCGGTATTCGCGGCTTCATGCCGATCAGCCAGATCGATCTCTATCGCGTCGAAAACGCCGAGCAGTTCGTCAATCAGAAACTGCGCTGCGTCGTCACCGAATGCGATCCCGAGGATCGCAACCTCGTCGTCAGCCGGCGGGCCCTGCTACAGAAGGAACGCGAAGAGATCCAGGAGAAAGTCTGGGCCAGTCTCGCCGAGGGACAGGTCAAAGACGGCATCGTTCGTTCGATTCTCGAGTTCGGCGCCTTCGTCGATATCGGCGGCCTCGATGGCCTGTTGCCGATCAGCCAGTTGAGTTGGGGGCGTGTCGAACGCGTCGAAGATGTGGTGCAGATCGGCCAGAGCGTGAAGGTGATCGTACTCAAGATCGACCGCGACAAGAAGAAGGTGAGCCTGGGTCTGAAGCAACTCTCGGCCAGCCCATGGGACACCATCGCCGAGCGCTACATTCCCGGCACGGTGGTCAAGGGCAAGGTGACCCGGCTGGCGGAGTTCGGGGCGTTCGTGGAACTGGAGCCGGCCATCGAGGGACTGATTCACATCAGCGAGTTGGCCTCGCAGCGCGTCTTCCGCGCCCGCGACGTGGTACAGGTCGATCAGGAAGTCAACGTGGTCGTGGTCTCGGTCGATCAGGCGAATCGGCGCATCGGCCTGTCGCTCAAGCAGGCGCTGGCCAAGGCCGCTCCCCAATCGACCGATGAGGATGAGGACGAGGACTACACGCCGCCTCCGGCCCGGCCTCACAATCCCAACTTGCGCGGCGGCGTCTGAGACGCATTCGCAATCGCTCCTGAGATTGCGTCCTGATCGTAACCTGTTGTCAAAAAACAGTTTAAGTCGATTTTACTCTTGCTATCCGGCGCGGCGGCGTCTATGCTCAGCACTGGACGCTCGCCCGCCGAACGATCTTCGAGAGGACAAATCATGAAAGGCAATCCGCAGGTCATCGACGCCCTCAATGGCGCCTTGACCGTCGAGTTGACGGCGATCAATCAGTATTTCTGTCAGGCGAAGATGTGCCAGAACTGGGGCTTGCTGACGCTCTATCGCAAGCACTACGAAGAGTCGATGGGCGAAATGAAGCACGCCGAGAAGCTCATCGAGCGCATCCTCTTTCTGGAGGGTGTGCCGGAAATCGCTCGCTACGACGTGATCCGCGTCGGCACCAACGTGCAGGAGCAGTTCGAGGTCGATCTGCAACTCGAGATGAGCGGCGTCAAGCACTACAACGCGACCATCGAACTCTGTGCGCGGCTCAACGACCACGGCACGCGCGAACTGCTCGAGCCGATCCTGACCGAATCGGAAGAACACGTCGATTGGCTGGAGACGCAGTTGGGCCTCATCGGCAGCGTCGGCCTGCAGAATTACCTGACGGAACAGATGGGAGAAGAGGAAGCGGACTGAGCGAGGTCCTGCACGATCTGGCGTATGCGGCGATGGCAAGCGGTGCAGCCATCGCCGGCGCCGGTGTGCCGGCGGACATCGTGGATCGTCTGCAAGCCGAATCGGGTCACCGCCTCGACGACCGCCTCTTCGGTGACCTGAAGGCAATGGCAGAGGAACTCCGCCGGGCAACCGTCGCAACTCTCGCGTGTGCAGGAGCTATCCATGAGCGCCTCGCTCGTTCCACCCGGATGGCGGGGGTAGACATCTGATGAGACTGAGATCCTGTCTCAACTAATAGTATCGTAGCGTCTCTCTGTTGGGCGTCAAGAGGAAATCGGCAGAAGAAAAAAGAAGCGGCTCTCTCGTGGATCAGCCGTGAGATGGCCAACAACGCAAAGGGTGCAGTATGCGCAGGTTTTCCCGCTGGATGCCGCCGGTCCCCTCCGCGGAGATGGAACCTTTGGGTGTGGTGCCGTGTCTGCTCTTCTTCTCCAGTCTCGTCGCGGCAGCGATCGTTTGGACCGCCGTGGCGTATGTTCTTTTCGCGGTGATCGCAGCTTGCGTATTTTATGGGTTTTTCGAGGATCGGCGGCTACACCGGATCGCTGCCGAGAGGGCGGGGGAGGACATCGGCACCTTCGCCCGTGCGTTCGACCGCCGGATAGAACCCTTCGATCCGTGGGTCGTGCGCGCGACCTGGGATGCGCTGCGATCCTACGTCAAGATCCCCTTGCGTCCGGCCGACCGGATTGGCGCGGACCTGCATATCGATGATGAGGACCTCGAAGACGACTTGCTCGAAGAAGTGGCGTTCCGGGCCGGCCGATCGCTTGACCGGCTGGAGGCGAACCCGATGTACAGGCAGGTTGTCACGGTCGGTGACTTCGTGCGCCTGGTAACTCTTCAGCCGCCCCTGAGAGCGCCGGAAATCTGACGGCGGACTAACGTGTTCCCGCTTGCGGCAAGAGTTCAATTCAGGGTGCGATCGGTGCCAACATGACGCAGCAAGAGGTCCTGCAACTCTGTCACGAAGCTGTCCAGGTCATGCCTCAAGGCCTGGTCGTCACGGACTCGACGCGACTGGACCTCCTATACTGCCCCGAGTATGACCTCTGGTTCCAGTTTTTTCCGCACCGCGACAGGTTTGGGGTGCAT
>JBBRIK010000303.1:0-6625 GCA_038221045.1 Gemmatales bacterium | reverse complement strand
CGCTCCGCTCCGAAGACTTCGCGTCGCGGCTAACCCCTGCGTCAATCGAACCCGCCTCAAGTGTAACGAGGCGAGGGCTTGAGGAACACCGTTTCCCGTACATAGAACGACATCACGAGTTTCTTTCCTCAAGAGCCGGAGCCTTTCATGTCCATCGCCGTCACTTTCCTCGAACAGGATCGCCAGCGTCCCCAGGACATCGCCACGCTGCTGGCGGACTTCCTGTCCGCGGCGCGCTCGTCTCTCGCGCTGGCCCTTTACGATTGTCGTCTCTCGGGCGCGGCGGGCGATCTCGTCCTGGCGGCCCTGCGCGGCCGAGCGGCGGCGGGTGTGGAGGTGCGCATCGCCTACGACGCCGGTAAGCCGGAGATGGCTCCCACGCCGACGCGCGGTGACCCCGCTCCTCCAGGGACGGCTGACTTCATCGCCCGTTTGGGTCCCACGGTCCAATCTCGTCCCATCACCGGCGGCGACCCGCATCAGCCGAAGCTGATGCATCACAAGTACGTCGTCCGCGACGCCGGCACTCCCGCCGCCGCCGTTTGGACCGGCTCCGCCAACTGGACCGACGACTCCTGGTCGCTTCAGGAGAACAACCTTCTCCGCATCGACTCGCAGCAGCTCTGCTTCTATTACCACAACGATTTCGAGGAGTTGTGGGAGCGCCGCGACATCGCCACCACGGGCCGGCACGATAGCGGCACCGTTCAGGTGGGCGGGGTCCGGATCGAGGTGGCCTTCGCGCCGGGAGAGGGAGAGGCCATCGACCACACCATCGCCCGGTTGATTCAGGGGGCACGGCGGCGGGTGAAGGTTTGCTCGATGCTGCTGACCTCGGGATCGATCCTGCGCGCCCTGGAGGGGGCGCGCAATCAGGTGGCGGAGTACGGCGGCCTCTACGACCGCACTCAGATGGAGGGCGTGCTGGGGCAGTGGCACGGCGGGCCGTCGGACTGGAAGAAAGCGGTCTTTGAGGAAGTCGTCCAGGGACTGGCGGGCAAGCGCTCGACGCCCTACACGCCGGGCGGACGCCATGATTTCATGCACAACAAGGTGCTGCTCGTCGATGATACGGTCGTCACCGGGAGCTATAACCTCTCTCATTCCGCGACGCAAAACGCTGAGAATTGCCTGCTGCTGACCGACCCCGAAATCGCCGGGCGCTACAACGACTACATCGATCGGCTCGTGAAGCGCTATGGGGACCCGAATTCGGGTCCGAGATAAACCTCAGGAGAGAGGGCGCGAATCCTTGCTGAATGTTGCTCGCGCGCCTGATAGAATCCTCTCCATTACCGACTCCTTTCTCGCGATCAACGCGCATGAAATCCCCCGCCGTATGGGGTGGACCGTCCTACGAAAGGCGAGCAACGATGACGAAACCGACCGAACGCAAGGCGTGGAAGGCCCTCGACGAACACCACAAGGAGATGGCCCCCGTCCACATGCGCGACCTGTTCAAACAGGACCCCCAGCGCTTCGACAAGTTCTCACTCCGCTTCAATGACATCCTCCTCGACTTCTCGAAGAACCGCATCAACGACAAGACGCTGAAGCTGCTCTACGACCTGGCCCGCGAGTCCGATCTGGCGGGCTGGACCGAGAAGATGTTCACCGGCCAGAAGATCAACACGACCGAGGACCGCGCCGTCTTGCACGTCGCCCTGCGCAACCGCTCCAATAGTCCCATCGTCGTCGATGGCCAGGACGTCATGCCCGAGGTCAACGCCGTCCTCAAGCACGAGAAGGAGTTCTGCGAGGCGATCCGCTCCGGGTCGTGGAAGGGCTACACCGGCAAGGCGATTACCGACGTCATCAACATCGGCATCGGCGGCAGCGATCTCGGGCCGGTGATGGCCACCGAGGCGCTCAAGCCTTACGGCAAACCCGGTCTGCACGTCCATTTCGTGTCGAACATCGACGGCACGCACATGGCCGAGACGCTCAAGAAGGTCAATCCCGAGACGGCCCTGTTCATCGTCGCCTCGAAGACCTTCACCACGCAGGAGACGATCACCAACGCGACGACGGCCAAGGACTGGTTCCTCAAGACGGCCAAGGACGTCAAGCACGTCGCCAAGCACTTCGTGGCCCTCTCGACCAACGAGAAAGAGGTCACCGCGTTCGGCATCGCCAAAGAGAACATGTTCGCCTTCTGGGACTGGGTCGGCGGACGCTATTCGCTCTGGTCGGCCATCGGCCTGTCGATTGCCGTCTACATCGGCTTCGACAACTACGAGGAGATGCTGACCGGCGGGCATCTGATGGACGAGCATTTCCGCACGACGCCGCTGGAGAAGAACCTGCCGGCGACGCTGGGCCTGCTCGGCATCTGGTACAACGATTTCTTCGGCGCTCAGACCCAGGCCATCCTGCCCTACGATCAGTACATGCACCGCTTCGCCGCTTACTTCCAGCAGGGCGACATGGAGTCCAACGGCAAGAGCGTGACGCGCGACGGCACACCCTGCGAGTGGTCCACGGGGCCGATCATCTGGGGCGAGCCCGGTACGAACGGCCAGCATGCGTTCTACCAGTTGATCCATCAGGGAACGAAGATCATCCCGTGCGATTTCCTCGCGCCCATCGAGACGCACAACCCGATTGGCGAGCATCATCCGATCCTGCTGTCGAACTTCTTCGCGCAGACCGAGGCGCTGATGAAGGGCAAGACCGACGACGAGGTGCGCGGGGAACTGAAAGGGTCGAAGATGTCGGCGGAGGCCCTGGAGAAGCTGGTGCCGCAGAAGTGTTTCGCCGGCAACAAGCCGACGAACTCGATCATGTTCAAGAAGCTGACGCCGCGCACGCTCGGCTCGCTGATCGCGCTGTACGAGCACAAGATCTTCACGCAGGGCATCGTCTGGAACATCAACTCGTTCGACCAGTGGGGAGTCGAGTTGGGCAAGCAACTGGCCAAGGCGATCCTGCCGGAGTTGAAGGGATCGGAGAAAGTAGCGTCGCACGATGGATCGACGAATGGGCTGATTAACTACTACAAGTCGAATCGATGACCCGTCAAATCCCTTCTTGCCGCTTGCGGCTTAGCGGGCAACTCCGCTAAGCCGCAAGCGGCAAGAACGATCTCCCTCCTCGGTCCAACGCATGACGCACTCTCCTGAACGACGCCGCTCTTTCCGTCCTTTCCTCCTGATCGCCCTCGGGATCGTCTTCGCTTTCTCCTGCTCGCAAGCGCCGCTCTACTACTCCAACCAGAATCAGTATTTCTTGCACGGCCTGGCGAACGCCGGCGAAGGCCAACTGCGCGACGACTGGCTGGCCAACACTCGCGATCCCACGCCGGTGTTCAGCGCCCTGGTGACGGGGACCGCGCGCTGGCTGCATCCCTGGATGTTCCACGGCGAGTATGCGGTCGTGCAGAGTCTCTACGTCCTCGCGTTGCTGGGCCTGTTCGCGGTGGTCGCCGGCAAGGAGGTCAGGCTGCACCGCTGGCCGGTCTATGTCGCCCTGTTCGTGGCCATTCACTCGGCCCTGATTCGATGGGGTTCGTATCGCTGCTTCGGCTGGGACTATCCCTGGTTCCTCCAGGCAGGAGTCGCGGGACAATACATCCTCGGCGGCATGTTTCAGCCCTCGACGTTTGGCGTCCTGCTGCTCGTCTCGGTATGGCTTTTCAGTCGCGAGCGCCCCTATCTTGCGGCCATCTTCGCCGTCCTGGCCGCCACGCTCCATTCGACATATTTGCTTCCCGCCGCGCTGCTGACCCTCGGCTACCTCGTGACTCTTCTCCGTGAGAAGCGCGGGTATCAAGCCCTGGAAGTGGCAGTGCTGGCCCTTGTCCTCGTCTTGCCGGTGGCCCTGTACGTCTGGGTTTCCTTCGCGCCCACGTCGGCGGAAGCGTTCGCGGAGTCGCAGGCAATCCTGGCCGATTTCCGCATTCCGCATCATACTCGTCCCGATCTCTGGCTCGACTTCGTCGCGGGGCTGCAACTCGCCTGGATTGCGCTGGGACTTGCTCTGTTGTGGCGGACGCGTCTTTTCCTTGTGCTGGCCGTTCCTTCCGGGCTGGCGCTGCTGCTGACACTGGCCCAGGTGGCGACAGGGAGCAACACGCTGGCGTTGCTCTTTCCGTGGCGCATCTCGGCCATTCTCGTCCCTATCGCCACGACGGTCATCCTGTCTCGACTGGTCCGCGCCCTACCCTCGGCTGTTGACGGGCTGGCGGCGCGGACGGCTTCCGCGCTGCTCGTCGTCCTCTGTGTGGCGGGTGGGTTGTGGATCAGCGTCGAGCGGCTGGGGTTCCAGGCGGACGACGATGCGTTGCCCTTGCTCGATTCCGTCAGGCACGACCTCAAGCCCCGCGACGTCTACTTTGTGCCGGTCCGCGTCCCTGCCCGGCCGGCGAAGACGCGCGGGTCGCTTTCGAGCGACTTCGAGCCGCTCGCCGTCAAGAAGCAGGACGGCAACGTCATTCCCATCGATCTGCAGCGGTTCCGCCTCTCGACCGGCGCGCCGATCTTCGTCGATTTCAAGGCGATTCCCTACAAGGATGCCGACGTGCTGGAGTGGTACGCTCGCATTCGTCTGGCGGAGCAGGTGCAGCGCTGGCTTCAGGACGGGAAAGAGGCGGACGCCGTCGAGGAGTTGCATCGTCAGGGAATCACCCATCTGGTCGCGCCCGTGGCTTGCAAACTGCGCGGCGAGGGAGTCAAAATGGTCCACGAGGACGCCCACTATCGCGTCTACCGCTTGACCCCGGCTGCCGAGGATAAATGAGGCGAGGCCGATCCGATTGCCTTCCGGCTTGGAGCTTGATACCGTTCAGAAGAGTCTCGTGAGGAAGAACGACCATGAATCCTACCTCTTCAGCCGGCGTTCCTGAAGACTTCGAGCGGGCCGTCCTTCTGGTGGACGACCAAAAGTACGACGAGGCCATCGCGGTCTTCAACGACGTCATCGCGCGCGAACCCAACCACGCGGGCGCGTTCCTGCATCGCGGCCGCTGCTACGACCGCAAGGCGGAACACGATCTCGCCATCGACGACTTCAGCGAGGTGGCCCGCCTCACGCCCCACGACGCGCGTGCCTACCACTTTCGAGGCGTATCGCACGTCAAGAAGAAGGAGTACGGCGAGGCGATGGCCGACTACGATCTGTCCCTGGACCTGGCGCCGACCGACGCTCGTTGTCTGAACAACCGCGGCGCGCTGTTCGCCCTCCGCGGCGACCATGCTCGCGCCCTGACGGACTACAATGACGCCATTCTGATTCAGCCGGAAGTCGAGATATCGTACCTCAACCGGGGCAGCCTGTATGTCTCTCTCGACCGGCTCGACGAGGCGATGGCCGACTTCAATTATCATCTTCAACTCAGACCGGAGAGCGGGCTGGGATACATGACGCGCGGCCGGCTCTTCCAGGAGTTGAAGAAGACGGAGGAAGCGCTGGCCGATTTCAACAAGGCGATCGAACTGAAGCCCGACCTGCACGAGGCGCGGGCGCATCGAGGCGCGATCCTCGTCCATCTCGACCGGATTGACGAGGGCATCGCCGACCTCGACGTGTTCGTGAAGGAACATCCCGACGAGGCGGACGGGCATCATCATCGCGCCCGCGCCTATGTCCGCAAGGGAGAGTTCAAACTTGCTTTGGCCGATCTCTCGAATGCGCTTCGTCTGAGGCCGGACCATGCCGAGGCGCTCATGTGCCGGGGGCTGGTGTTCGCGCAGTTGAACGATCTTCAGAAGTCGCTCAGCGATCTGAGCGCGCGCATCCGCATGCAGCCGGTGGAAGTGCTGGCCTACTACTCGCGCGGTCTGATCCGCAGCCAACTGGACCGTTACGAGCAGGCCATCGAGGATTTCAACGAGGTGCGCCGGCTCGATCCGAAGCACGTCATGGCGCTGGTCAGCCGTGGGATGGCCTGGACGCAAATGAAGAAGTTCGACCGCGCTCAGGCCGACTTCAACGAGGCCCTGCGCATGGACTCGAACTGCTCCGAGGCTCATTACAATCGAGGCTCGATGCACCTGAAGCTGGGCCATTATCGGGCGGCGCGGACGGATTTCGAGCGCGCGATCGCCATGAAGCCGGACGACTCGACCTTCCGCAATCAGTGCGCCTGGCTGCTGGCGACCTGCCCGCAGGACGACATTCGCGACGGCGCGAAGGCGGTGGAATATGCCACGAAGGCATGCGAGTTGACGCAATGGAAGGACGGCAACCTGCTCGACACGCTGGCGGCCGCCTTCGCCGAGTGCGGCCGATTCGACGAGGCGGCCGCGCAGGCCCAGAAAGCGGAATCGCTGGCCCCGGCGGCCCTGCGCGGAGATATCCGGGCGCATGTGCAACTGTATCGATCGAAGAAACCCTTCCGCACGCCGCTTGTGGTGAGTACCAGTTCCTCGAAGTCCTTGCCGCCCGGCAAGCGGAAAAAGCGGCCCTAGAGCGGACAAACACTTCCCGCCGCTTCCGGCTTAGCGGTCTTCTGCTAAGCCGCAAGCGGCGGAAAGCGGGCGATGCACTTGTTTTCGATCGCAAGGAGGACCATCGATTGTCCGCATCAGACACCTTGACCACCGACACGCTCCAGCGGCTCGCCGAGGCGGGGATTGCTCCCGAACGGCTACCCGCCCATGTCGCCATCATCATGGACGGCAACGGA
>JBBRIK010000302.1:0-6637 GCA_038221045.1 Gemmatales bacterium | reverse complement strand
CTTGATGGTGTCGGCATAGCCGGCGGCGTCGAGCCAGTGGCGGCCCCAGCGTTCGCCGTGGTGTGGCGAGGCCAGCAGCCTGTCGATCACCTTCTCGTAAGCATCCGGGGCGGTGTCGGCGAGGAACGCGTCGATCTCTTCGAGGGTCGGCGGCAGGCCGATCAGGTCGAAGGTCACTCGCCGCAGAAGGGTGAGACGCTCGGCGTCCAGAGCGAAGGCGAGTCCTTTTGCCTCCAGCCGGTTCAGGACAAAGACGTCAACAGGAGTGCGGACCTGGCCGGGCTGCTTCACTGCGGAGACCGGCGTCCGGGGGAGCTTGTGGAATGCCCAGGAGCGGCTGTCTGCTGGCGTGTCGGCATTCCCGGCAACCCCGTACGGCAGGGTGCCGGCGAGCGCGAGCAGCACGGTAAACCAGGCGGATAGAGAGAGGCTCATGGCGGCTGGTTCCTTGGTGGGCCGGGTCAGCCGATCAGTTCCATGATCGGGTTGCCGGAGTTCAGGGCTGTGACCGGTCGCCTGACTTCGTTTTTCACACTAACGGCACTTTGCCTGTTCAGGCAAGACTATTCCTGGCCGGACTCAAAGGCGGCAAGGTCAAGCAATTGCCGCCGCGCGTCAGTAAGAAGTGAGGGAAGCCGGGCGCTACAACGGCCTGGCGGACGCGCGTCCCTCCCTTCCCGAGACAATACCCATGTCCCCACTCACAGCAGCGGGCGGAATGTGGTTTTACGCTCGTGACAAACAGAAACACGGACCCGTTTCGTGGGAGCAACTCCGCGCCGCCGCCATCGCCTTCACCCCGGACGAACGTCACTTCCTGGTCGCCTGTCAGGACAGTCTGGTGAGCAAGCACGCCGTCCCGATCCCTTCGCGGGGAGACGACACGCAGCTTCTGCTCCGTACCCGCGTGCTGACGCGCTGCGAGGTGGATGCACATGGCGAGTTGCGCGTCCTCGGGCCGCGCGAATGGGAGAAGGCCCGCGCGCAACTGGAGCACCTCGACTGATGCGCGGTAGAATGCGCGAGTGGTTCCTTCTCCTTTCGTTTCTGAGTGACACTCCATGGCGATGCTCGAACTCTCTGGCGGAGTGTGGTTCTACGCTCGCGACAGGCAGAAGTACGGTCCCTTCTCCTGGGAGCAACTCCGCGACCTCGCCGGCGCGGGCGAACTGCGGCCCGAAGACATGGTCCTGAAACAGGGCGCTCCGCGCTGGTTTGCCGCGCGTGAGATCGACGGACTCTTCGTCCTTTCCTCCACCGACATCCTCGAACAGGGCAATACTGTCTCCCTCGCCGCGAGCGCCTTGGAGTCTCCCACCGTCTCTGCTACGGAACCGCGGATCGAACCCGCCTCGGATTCTCCCGCAGCCGTGAACGTATCCGGCTACGAGGTCCTGGAGGAACTCGGGCGCGGGGGCATGGGCGTCGTCTACAAGGCCCGGCAAAAGGGACTGAAACGCCTCGTCGCTCTCAAAATGATCCTCGACAGCACCCTGGCAGGTCCCGGTGAACGCGAGCGATTTCGCCTCGAAGCCGAATCGATCGCGCACCTGCACCATCCGAACATCGTCCAGATTTACGAGGTCGGCGAGTCCGACGGCCGGCCCTTCTTCAGCCTGGAGTATGTGGACGGCGGCACTCTCAAGGACCATCTCGCCGGAATCCCCCTTCGTCCCACGGAAGCCGCCCAGCTCGCGGAAACGCTGGCCCGAGCCGTCGCTTATGCGCATCAACAAGGGATCATCCATCGCGATCTCAAACCGGCGAACGTGCTCCTGGCGAGCGGGGTCAGTAATGACCCCGGTTCAATCACAGCGGCGTCAATACTGGCCCCGCTCGCCTCCCCGAAGATCGCCGACTTCGGCCTCGCCAAACAACTCGGCGACGATAGCGGCCAGACGAGTATCGGGGCCATCATGGGCACGCCTTCCTACATGGCCCCCGAGCAGGCCCTCGGTCAGACGGACGCGGTCGGACCGCTCAGCGACGTCTACTCGCTGGGCGCGATACTGTACGAGACGCTATCCGGGCGGCCTCCCTTTCGCGCGGCTTCGATCCTGGAGACCCTGGAGCAAGTACGGACGCGTGAGCCGGTGCCTCCCGCGCAACTGCAACCGGGAGTGCCACGCGACCTCGACACCATCTGTCTGAAGTGTCTGCACAAGGACCCCGGCAAACGGTACGCCTCGGCCCTGGCCCTGGCCGACGACCTGCACCGCTTCCTCGAAGGGCGGCCCATTCTCGCGCGTCCCCTCGGCCCGGCCGCGCGGGTGATTCGCTGGGGCCGCCGCAATCCCGCCGTCGCCAGCCTCCTCGGCGTCCTTGTCGTCGTGATCGTTGCCGGTTTCAGCCTCGTCACCTGGAAATGGCGCGAGGCGCTCGACCTCGCCGAGCGCGAGACCGAAGCGCGGGGGCAAGAGGAAAAGGCCAAGGTGCAGGCACATCAGGACAGCAATGAGGCCCGCCGCCGCAGTGCGGTGCTGCTGCTCGAACGCGCCCTGACGGCCGCCAGGGAGAACGAGATTCAGCAGGCGCTGTTCTGGCTGACCGACGGGCTGGCCGAGGCGATCAAGGCCGAGGACGCCGAACTGGAACATGCCCTGCGCTTGCAGATCGGAGCGTGGAGCCAGTCGCTCCCCGTCCGTACAGGTTATCTCCCCTTCAAGGACGTTCGACAGTTGACCTGGAGCCAGGACGGCAAGGTCGTCCTGGCCAGTTTGCGCGTGAAAGTAATCGAGGATACGATCCAGCACTGGGACGCGCGCGCAGGCCGGCCTCTGGGTCCCCCGATCCATCACGACTTTCTGATTTCCCTGATTGCTCTCTCGCCGGACGGCTCCGTTTCGTTGACCGCCGCGGATAACGGGTTCAATGTCCGGGACGCGCACACGGGCAATCTCCTTTACTTCAAGCAGTTCCGGGGACAGCACATCACGGCCGCGGCCTTCAGCTCCAGTAACAAGCTGTTGATGATCGGCACCCTGGAGGGCAAGAGCCAGTGCTACGACGCCCTGACCGGCGAAGAGGTCGGTCCGCTGTTGTCCCAGGGAAGCCCGGTCAAGATTATCGTCTTCAGTCCCGCAACCACGCGGGTGGTCACAGGCGGGAGCATGAACTACAGTGAGGGTCCCTCGACTTTTCAGGTCTGGGAGGTCCCCTCGTTCAAGCCGGTGGGCAAGCCCATCACCGCGCCCCAGGACCTCCGCGCGGTGGCCTTCAGTCCCGATGGCCGAACGATTCTCACAGGCTATCGCGAGGGCAAGGTGCAGTTCTGGTCCACCCTCACGGCGACGGCCCTCGGCGGCGATATCGTGCATCCCAACCGGTTCCAGACTTTCTCTCTTCATCCAGGGGGTAGGTACCTGGCCACGGGCGGGACGGGGATGAAACAGCACTTGCTGGCCCCCGGCTCCGCAGGTGGTTTACCAGGCGAACCGGCCCGGATTTTCTTTCCCCCAACCCAGACGGATGCACTGGCCTACAGTCCGGATGGAAGAGTAGTGCTGGCCGCCGGGGCGGGAGTCAACCATGATGGCGGCCAGATCCGACTCTGGCGGACGGGTTCCAACCTGCAATTGGGTCCGTCCTTGTTCTTGCCGCATCCCATTCAACAGGCTGGGTTCCTCGCGGAGGGAAGAATGCTGGTGGCTCGAATGGTCCAGGGGGACGTCGCCTTGTGGCAGCGCGTACCGGAGATCCTGATCGGACAGGCCGATTTCAACGAGGAAGCCCACAGCCTCGTCAGCCCCGATGGCCAGCGCGCTCTCATCCGCAAGCAAAAGGAAGTTTGCCTTTGGGACATGCGATCTGGACGGCCGATCGGCACCTCCTTTCAACCGGTGACCGGGCATTCTCTGGCGTTGAGTCTGGATGGCCGTTGTTTTGCCTTCAATCCGGACGCTGTTGAGGTAACCCTCATTCGCGTTGAAGGCGAGCGCTTCTCGCGGCACGTTCTGGTGCATCCGAGTCGCTCCACCGACCCGGAGGAGCGTTTGGTCGAAACGATGGAATTCAGCCACGATGGCCGATTGTTGGCCACCGCTTCCGTCGATGGCGTGGTCCAACTCTGGGACGTCGGCTCGGCACGCGCCCTTGGTAAGCCTCTGGAGCATGAGGGCATCGTCGGCCGACTTGTTTTCAGTCCCGACGGCCGCGTCCTGTTCGTGGATCGGTCGAGTAAGGCCGCCTTCAAGGATCCCACTCGTGGCGTCCAGTTATGGAACCTCGCAACCCAGACAGCGGGGCCTTGCCTGGACGTTCCCAAACACTGCCGAGTTGTGTTCAGTCCGGATGGGAAAACCCTCTATATTGGAGCCTACGAAGGGGAAATCCTGGCGTGCAACGTAATAACAGGCCAGCCTGTGAGGCCAGGGATTCGTCTCTCGAGCAAGGTACAGGCGCTGGCCCTGAGCGGAGACGGGAAAGTGTTGCTGGCCGGTTGCAGTGACGGCACGGCGCGCGCCTGGAACACGGATACCTGGAAGCCGCTCAGCCGGGTGCTGCGGAACGACAAGACGGTCGTGGCCGTCGCCCTCAGCCACGATGGCCGGCTGGGCTTGACCGGCGCTCTCAACCACACGGCTCGGTTGTGGGACGTCCAGCAGGGCCGGCCTCTTGGCGCTCCGATCCTCATGAACGCCTTCGGCGTCGAGTTCAGTTCGGACGACAAGCGAATCCTGCTAGCGGGGCGAGATGGCGTGATACGAGTGCAGCCGGTCCCCGTACCTGTCGAGGGGAACGTCGAACGAGTGCGGCGCTGGCTCGAGGTGACGACGGGGACGGAAATGGACGAACACGATGCCCTGCGTCCCCTGGAGCGAAAGACCTGGGAGGCGCGCAATCGAGAGTTGCTTGCGGAACCGAAGGAAGCTCCGTGACGATACTCATGTAGTTCATTCTTCCTTGTCTCTTGAGTGACAGATCATGGCGACGCTCGAACTCGCTGGCGGACGTGGTTCCACTCCCGCGACGACCAGAAGCACGGCGAGTGGTCTGCTGGCGAGCGGGGTCAGTAATGACCCTGGTTCTGACACACCGGGGTCATCACTGACCCCGCTCACCGCCCTTACGGCGAAAATCACCGAAGACTCGGCAGTGCCTGTGGGGTTAAATAGTACGCGGAGGTACATACTTGGCAGACGCGGGTCGGGTGGGTATACTGCGAGGGAAGCGAAAGCTTCGCGCCCCGCCTGGCCCTCTGGGGCCGATCCCTCCCGCGAACGGTTCTTCCTCCCGCTTCCTCGAGGTCCTGATGAGACACTCCTTCCTGCCGGTCTTCCTCCTCTGTGTTTTGCCGCTGGCTTCCCGCGCCGACGACTGGCCGCAATGGCGCGGTCCCGATCGGACGGGCGTCTCGAAAGAGACCGGGCTGCTCAAGTCCTGGCCGGAGAAGAAAGGCCCCAAGCTGCTCTGGGAAACCAAGGGCGCGGGAATGGGTTACGCCAGCGTAACCATCAGCAAGGGCAAGGTCTTCACGCTTGGCGACAGTCCCTCCACGGCCGACGACAAGAATGAGTATGTCCTCTGCTTCGACGACAACGGCGGCAAACAGTTCTGGAAGACGAAAGTCGGTCCGATCTGGGGGGACAGAAGCTATCCGGGCGGGCGCTCGACGCCGACGGTGGACGGCGACCTGCTTTACGTCATCACTCCGCATGGCATGCTGTTCTGCCTCGAAACGGCAACAGGCAAGGAGGCGTGGAAGAAGGACCTGAAGAAAGAATTCAATGGAGACAAGGGTGATCCCTGGGGCTACAGCGAGGCGCCGCTGATCGACGGCGACAAGCTGGTTTGCACGCCCGGCAGGGAACAGAACACAATGGTCGCTCTCGACAAGAAGAACGGCAAGACCATCTGGACGACACCCTCCAAGGGAGACCGTGGGGCCGGTCATGCCTCCATCGTCATTAGCGAAGTGGGCGGCGTCCGCGTGTATGTACAGACGACGGCCAGCGGTCCGCTCGGCGTTCGCGCCAAGGACGGCAAATTGCTCTGGACTCACTCCCTCGACCGAACGACGGCCGTCATTCCGACGCCGATTGTGCGCGGCGATCTGGTCTTCTTTTCGGCCGGCTACGGCAAGGGCGGTGCATTGCTTCGCCAGGTACCCGGCTCTGACGAAACCATGAAGGTCGAAGAGGTCTACGGGCTGAAAAAGAACCTGAACAACCGGCATGGCGGCCTCGTTCTCCTGGGCGATTACCTCTACGGCGACACCGATCATAACGGCACCCCGTTCTGCGCTGAACTGAAGACCGGCAAGCAGCAGTGGCAGGAGCGCAGTTCGACCGGTTCCGGCTCGGCCGCGATCACCGCGGCGGACGGACACCTCTACATCCGCTACGCCAACGGCATCATGGTCCTGGCGGAGGTGAATCCGAAGGCGTACAAGGAGATCAGTTCGTTCAAGATTCCCGGCAGCAGCAGCAAAAGCTGGTCGCATCCCGTCGTCTGCAACGGCAAACTCTACCTGCGCGAGCACGACGCGATCCTCTGCTATGACGTCAAGAACGGCGGTCAATGAAGTAGGGTGAGCGGGGCGGGGGGGCGCGCCCGGGAGGGGGGGGGACCAGCCCGGGGGAACAACCCCCCCCCCCCAGCAACACGATGAGGAGGCGGAGGGTACAAAGTAAAAAGC
>JBBRIK010000301.1:0-6639 GCA_038221045.1 Gemmatales bacterium | reverse complement strand
CCAGGTCGAGCCGGCCTTGAACCCCTTGCCCGGTTCGGTGAACGTGTAGCGCAACTTGACGGCGACGAAGTCCTTGCCCTTGATAATCTCCGGCTTCAACTCGCGCGCCTTCGTGCAAATCTGTGGCCCTTCGACGTAATGCTTGGGCAGGTCGCCATGCACCTTCTTGTCCTGCGGATAGCCGTCGTCGCGCCAGCCGGGGGCCATCAGGAAGTCCATGATGTGCAGGCCGAAGCCGATATCGCGAGCGCCGGTCTTCTTGTCAAGGAGCGTCCCCTGGGCGACGCCGCTGACGTAGCCCTTCTTGCGGATACGGGCTTGCAGCGCGTCCGTCTTGATCTCGACGTACTCATCGGTTTGCGAGACGTCCAGGAGCGGTTCCTTGCCCTGGACCGGCAGCGACAGGGCAAGCAACAGCACGGCAAAAGGGTATCTCATCAGTCGGTTCCTGGCGGCTCGATGCCGAAATCGCGGATGGTGAACAGCGGCAGAAACGGATACTTCGGCGCGAACAGTTCGCGCGCGCCTTGCAGACGATCGACGATGCAGACGACGGCGGCGACGATCGCGCCTCGTTCCTCGACGGCCTTGACCGCCTCCAGCGCGGAGCCGCCGGTCGTCAGCACGTCATCGACGATGGCGACGCGCCAGCCCGCTTCGAGAACGCCCTCGATGCGTTCCTTGCTGCCGTGGTCCTTGGTCTGTTTGCGGACGAAGAAACCTTCGAGAGGCCGTCCGGCGTCGTGGTAGCGAATGACTGCCGCCGTCGCCAGCGGCAGCGCGCCGACTTCGAGTCCGCCGATGGCCTGGATGTTCAGGTCTTTCGTCGTCTCGTAGAGCGCATCGCCGAGGAGGGCGGCGCATTCGGAGTGGAAGAGGGCCTTCTTGCTGTTGATGTAGTAAGTGCTTTCCTTGCCCGAAGCGAGGACGAACTTGCCGAACTTCAGAGCGCGAGAGCGAAACAGTTCGAGCAACCGGTTGGGAGTGGAGTTAGACACAAGGTTCACCGCTGGCGGGGGAGGGAATAACGAAGATCCAGAACGATCACGGTGGATTCCTCTTCGTGAACTTCGTAGAAGATCCGCACCGGCGAGACGACGAGGACTCGTTCCTGGCCTTCGCGGGATTCTCCACATCCAAGTGGGGCTTGCGACAGGAGATGATCGATTTCGGCAATCGCGGCAGTGATAGCGTTGACGTCTTCCCCTCGTTCCATTGCATGGACGACAGCGGCGGCCATTTGCTGGTCCACAACGCGCCAGCGCCAGATTACGCGATAACCGCCCATCATGATTTCGCTCGGGCTTCCTTGATCATCTCTTGCAATCGGGCCAGCACTTCGGGAGTCGAGTAGCCGCCCTGCTCACGCACCTCGGCACGTGCTTGCTCGATGTCCTCATTCGTAAACGTCTCCTTGAGCCAGAGATCCATCATCTCGCGGTAGAAGTCTGTGGGTACGAGGACGGCGAAGGGTTTCCCCTCCTCATCGCATACCTCGACAGGATACCCTCCTTCCTTCACTTGAGCACACGCGGAAGAATCGAGGACAAGCTGTTTCATGAGAGGGTCTCCGGAAAAGTTGATTCTTGCTGTTGAAGTAATCTTACCGGAGGAAGGAATTGAACCACAAGGTCCATCACCAGCGCATCACGGCCGTACCCCAGGCGAGACCGGCGCCGAAGCCAGACAGCACCAGCAGATTGCCGGGCTGCAAGCGGCCCTCGGCGATTGCCTCATCGAGGGCCAGCGGGATCGAGCCGGCCGACGTGTTGCCATAACGGTCGAGGTTGTTATAGACCCGGCTGCGCGGGATGTGCAGCACGTCGATGGCCGCGTTGATGATGCGGATGTTGGCCTGGTGCGGGATGTACAGATCGACCTGCGACGGATCGAGATGACTGGCCGTCAGCACGTCCTGGATCGTATCGCACAGGATGGCGACGGCCCAGCGAAAGACGGCCCGGCCATCCATGTGCATGTAGTGCAGCCCCTGGGCGATGAACTCGGCCGTCGGAGGCAAACGACTGCCGCACGCGGGCCGGCTCAGCAGGTCGCCGCCGCCGCCGTCGGCCCCGAGACTGAAGCTGAGCAGGCCCTGGTCCGGCCGCCCGCGCGCCAGCAACACCGCCCCCGCTCCGTCGCCGAACAGCGGGAAGGTCTTGATGTCGTTCGGGTTGAGGATGCGCGAGTTGCAGTCGCCGCCGACGATCAGCGCCAGGTCGCTGGCCCCCGAGACCACATACGCCGCTCCGGTTATCAGTGCGTACATGAAGCCGGCGCAGGCCGCCTCAATTTCGATGGCGGCGCAACTGAGCTTCAATCGATCCTGAAGGAGACAGGCGGTCGAGGGGAAGGCCATGTCGGGCGTGAAGGTCGCCAAAACGACGAGATCGATGTCCTTCTTATCGACGCGGGCGTTCTCGATGCAGCGCTCGGACGCTTCATGGCACAGATCGCTCGTCGCCTGATGCGGCAAGGCGTGACGGCGTTCGAGGATGCCGGTCCGTTTGACGATCCAGTCCGAGTCGAAGCCGAATCGCTGGTGGAGGTGGTCGTTGCTGACGATCGAATCGGGGACGTAACTGCCGGTGCCAAGGATGCGCACGCCCATGAGGCTGCGACAGCGCGGACGAGGAGGAGGCGAACGGTCATCGCTGTGCTCAACGCCTTTCGGCATCGGTTATCTCCGGCACCTTAACCCCGTCAATCGGGAGAGGGTTACTATAGCTCAACCCGATCGGGAAACAAGTCAGTCGCAGACAAGGAGACAAGGAGACAGGGAGACAAGGAGAAAGAAAACCACGCCGCTTCGCTGTCTCCTTGTCTCTTCGTCTCCTTGTCTGTGACTTGTCTCAGGGAACCTGGGCGACATGGCGAAGATACTGGATCAGAGCGGACACGGCATGCTGATTGTAGTCGAGTCGGAGAGTGCCGTCGGTGTGGTTGGCGTGGAAGCCGCCGATGAGCCATTCGCTGCGATACCATTCCGCGAAGTGCTGCGTGTCGGCTTCGGTGTACTGCAACGGAGTCAGGAACTGCAAGCCGCGCTCCAGGGCCGGCAGGTAACGCTCGTGACGAGCCAGGTCGCCGAGCTGCCGTGTCACCCGGCACGCCTCGGCCAGGCTGCCGCAGCAGATGGCCGAGCCGACGTCCGGCGGGCCGTTCAGCACCTTGCCGTCGATGACGTTCTGGAAGCCGCCCAGCCAGCGCGGATGAGACGGATCGAGCCGATCGTACTGAAGCGTGCAGACCCAGTCGTTCATTTCCAGGACGGCGTCGGCGAAGCCCTTCTCCTTCGTCGCCAGGAAGGCTTCCGCGTAGGCCGCCGAGTGCCACAGGACGAACTCGCGATGCTTGTGGTCGCGCCACCATTTCATGTAGAACGCCGATGCCTTGCGAACCACATCGAGCTTCCAGGCGGCCGGCTTGCGCTCGTTGCTTCGGAGGAGGGCATAGAGGGCCTGCCCCGAGTACTGGGCGACCTGATCGGGATCGATGGCGACGGGAGCGCCGCCGGCGATCGGCTCGCACATCAGGAACGAACCGTCGGCTTGCTGCTGTCGCCGCAGGAACTCGCACAACTGCTCCGCAAGGGGCAGCACCTCGTCGGCTTTCGGCAGCTCACTGATGGCCAGCACGAGCAGCGCGGAGGCCGACACGCGATTGACGACGACGCTGGGCGGGATGGGATAACGATAAGCGCGATCTGGACTGAGCGTGGTGTCCTCGAGCAGGGTGAGAACGGCCTGGGCGGCGCGGGCGGTGTACCCGTCGTCCTTGAGGTAGTTGGCGGCGCGGGCGAGGGCGAACGCGGCCCCGGATTGCCGCAAGGCAGGTTCGCCTTCCAGCGGCATGTTGAGGGCCGGCAGCCAGCCGTGGACGAATCGGCCCTTCTTCTCGTTCATGCGGCCGAGCCATCCTGCGCCGCGTCCCGCGGCGAGATAGAGTTGTCGTTTGAGCGGCTCCAGACCCGACAGATCGCGCGCGGGTTTGACAGGTGCGCGGCCCGGTGCGGGAGCGGAGAGAGCCGGCGGAGCAGGAGGCGCGACAGCCAAGCGCTTCGAGGAGGGCGCAAGGATGGGCGGCACGGTTTCCTGGCCGTGCGTCAGCGACAACGTCGCCAGAGCGGCGCAGCCCAGGACGGAGAGCGCGGCCAGCGGTGCCAGGCGGATACGCATGGATCAGGCCTCCTTGCCTCGACGAAAAAGCGTCCGGGGAATCCTTCCTCGAACGATGGGGGGGAGCGGATGCTTCCACCCTCGACTTATACAGCGCCAGCCATTTCGGGATCAACGGCAGTCCAGCGACGGTGGTAGGGCGTTGCCTCTCTTGCCGCTTGCGGCTTAGCGGTCTTACTCCTGCTAAGCCGCTAGCGGAAAGAAAGGGATGACGACTGTCCTTGACACGTTCTCCGTGCCATCGTATGGCGCTTGATCGGTTCATCTCTGCCAGATTCCATCCATCGAGGAGAACTCATGGGACGATCAGCCCGACTCCTGTTGCCGGTTCTGGGCGTCTGCCTCCTCATCGCCGGCTGTTTCTGGCTGGAAGTTGAGACGGTCAGCGACTACAAATCGCCTCCTCCGAAGCCGAAAGAGGACCTGACGGACGACGACCCGGCCGCGCGCCATCCCACTCCATTCGATCCGACGCTGACCGACCGGCGTGAACTGGACGGTTGGCTGATCAACAACAGCGCCGCCGTCTTCAAGCTCGACATTCCCGCCGCGAAGCCGAAAGTCGATAGCGAACTGGATACGCTCCATCCCTCGTACACCGCCGCCTGTAACGCCGCTGCGGCCGCGCGGCCCGGGGTCGTCGTGCTGCCCTCGGTCAACCTTATCGACGGCAAGGCGAAGCAATTTGACGATGGCCTGTATGCCGCACTCGATCTGGCCTACTATCGCGGTCTGAGTCAACGCTTGCGCAGCCATGTGGACCTGATGAAAGGCATCCACGCCCATCTTGCCCCGGACAGTGCCGCCGCTTCCTTTGTCGCCGCCGGCCTGGAACTGGCAGGCGTCCATGGAGCGGGCCAGAACTCGGCAGCGGCCAAGGAGTGGCTTCGCAATTTCGAGAAAGACGAGGCTACCTCCAAGCCCGTTGGCTTCTACACCTGGAACGGCGAGTTAAAGATCTGCTTCCGCTTTCTTCGCTTCTTCCAACGCGAGTTTGGCCCCGATCAACTCGACGTGCCGGCCGCTCTCGCGGCGATCCTGGAAGGCGACGCCGACTTGTACAAGGACTACCTCAAGGCGGTGAAATTCTATCGCAAGCTTTCCAATCCGAGCGTCTGTCTCAGCCTGACGGCGCTGCTGACGAACAGCAGATCCGTGAATGGCTTCGAGAGAGCGTGCGAGAGGGAAAAGCCTGCGCATCGGGCGGTCGCGGTGTTCCCATCGTCCTCGTCGCGCGAGTCGGCACTGTTCGAGAAACTCTTTCCGGACGCCCTGCCCCCCAACGCGAACCTGATGGACACCCTTATCCGCGAGGTTCGATCGGGGAAGATCGATCTGCGTCCCCGGCCGGAGAGCGGCTGGTACGACTGGCAGGTCCACGCTCTGGAAACCCTGCTGGTACCGGGACGAGGCGAGGAAAATGACAAGCTCGTCCTGACGCATCGCTACAAGAAGCGGATGATGGAGGCGTTCAAGGCACTGATCACGAAACGGCGCGAGACCCATCTGCGCCAGATGAGCGTCAGTTTTGGTGGTACGGCCATGCCGCCGATGCCGCTGCCTGTGATGGTTCGCCCGCGCCTGCGCGTCGAACCCTGTCCGAGCTACTACGTCCGCACGGCTCGCGCCTACGCTTTCCTGCTCAACTTCCTTGAGGCAAGTATCGGTAAGGAGAGTTTGCAGACGCTACAGGGACTGCGCGAGAAGGGCAAGCGGGAAGGCAACCTGCATTCCGAGCTGCTCGGCCAGCGCGATCTCTTCTATGGGCTGTACCTGGTCAGTTGCGAGGACCTTGGCATGAAGCCCGCACTGCTCGCCGGCGAGGCCATCGACGTCGAAGGTTGTCGCAGTCGTGCCGGAAGTTGGCTGGAAAAGTTCCTCGCGGATCCGGACCTGGCCTGCGACACGCGCGTGTCCGTACCGATTTTCTACGATGGAGACCGAAATGTCACGATGCTCTGGGCGACGCTTGGCATTCATCTCTCACCATTTGAGGTGAGCTACGTCCATCCCCCTCATCAGAAGCTGAAGGAGGGTGGCACATGGCGACCTGTCGAGCGAGGCCGGATGGGCGATGCATCTTATCTGATCTGCGTGGACGAGTTCGCCGAGGTCGAGATCCCCGGAATTCGTCCCCTGTCGCGTGAGGAGTTCCGGCGTCTCTGCGATCGCGGCAGGACGAAAGCCGCCATCCTGGCGCTGATGCGAAAGTGAGACGCCCCGGCGTCCCGGAAGTGACCATTGCGGCGGATTTCTACAGCGGGAAATTCGAGATGACGCAGGAGCAATGGGACGCCCTCATGCCCAGGGGCAAGAACGCGTGTCGTCCCTCCGGGGCAGGGTTGAAAGATGGCAAGAACTGGCGTGTCCAGGATGCCGCCCCGACGCCACTCACTGAGAAGGACAGGATTGAAGACGTCCTCCGCCGCATCGATCGGTTCGACGTCGATCCCGGCGGCAC
>JBBRIK010000300.1:0-6646 GCA_038221045.1 Gemmatales bacterium | reverse complement strand
AACCTGGATCGCCTGGACGCCCTGCGGCAGGTGATCGGGCGCGATGGGTATCAGCCCCTGGAGGACGGCGATCAGTTCAGGGGTGACCCGTTGGGGCTCCCGGTAGTGGATGCCTCCATGCACCACCCGGTGCCCCATCGCGTCCAACTTCAGGTCTGGGCGGTGGGCTCGTAACCATACCAGCAGCGCCTCCAGGGCGGCGCTATGATCCGCAAAGTGATTCTGCTGATCGATCAACGTCGCGCCGCTGGCGTCCGTAACCCGCAAACGACCCCCGGGAACGCCGATCCGCTCGGCCTCGCCAGACAGAATCCGCGTTTCTTCCCGGCCCAGGTCGAACAAGGCAACCTTGAGGCTGGAAGAGCCGGTGTTGATCGTGAGGATCCGCTGGACCGTTTGGTCAAGCATCGTCGGTGACCTTTCCAAATACATATCTCTCGCCTGGTGCCTTGCTTTGAACAATCGGAAAAGAACAGGCTGTTCTCAAGGATGTCCGCCCTCATTTTCCCAGCGGCGTAATGCCGCGGGGTCGACACGGGCTGGCTTAGCGGGCGGAAGCTTGCCCTTTGCAAAAATATCAACCCACTCTCGGTAGCGCCGGGCAATTTCCGCCACGGCTGCCTCGCGCGTGCTCGGATTCGCGCGCCATTGAACGAGTGGATCCCAGAAGGTAGTGCGGCCCACCGCAAAGCCGATGAACCCCGGAACGCTGGCCGCTGTCGTCAGCCACGCGCGCACCTTCGCCTCGTCTTCTCCACGACCCAAGATGATGCAACCTACGCCCTCCCGACCGCCCCGACGCACCGCCGAAACGAGGCTCACGCAGTCCTTGCGGCGGTCCATTCCTTCGACCTTCCAGATATCCGGCTCAATGTTCGCGTCCTGGAGTTCGTGAAGGGCTTGCACCATGAGCTCGGGACGCAGATCGACATCGTAAGCCGCCTGTTGGCCGTGGACCTGCGCCAATTGTGCGGGCTCCGCGGCAACCAACAACTCAAACATGAACAGCCGGCCGCTGCCATGCAGGTAGTCGGACAGGCGTTTCAACCGGGCCGCCTGGCGCCGGTTCAGAGCCTTGTCGCCTTCCGGATTGTAGCGCACGAGCACCTTACAGAACGTCGGATTGAATTCCTCGACGTGGCGAGCGAACCCGTCTCCATATTCAAAGTCGAACTCTTCTTGGCCGCTCTTCTCGACGGGGCACGCGGTCATGTAACCTTGTTGGGTGGCATCGCGCAGGATGGCAGCGCCGAACTGCTCGTCCACCAGAATGGCGGCGTGTTGATTCGGAACCCCGCCCGCAATACCTGCCTGAAAGCCGTCGTAGATCACCTGCTTGGCGGCCGCGATCTGCGCCGTATGCACGGAATCCAAGGCGCCCTTCCATCCGAACAACTTCGTCTCGAACGACTCGCGGTGGTCGAAGGGTAAGAGATACAGGGGTTGGTTGAATCCGAGTGTCATGATGCCGCCTCCTTGAGTTTCCTGTAGCGCCTGATGAGTGCGTTCGTCGAGCTATCGTGGCTGAGTGGAGGCTCGGACTTGCTCTCCAGTTCCGGGATGATGCGCTGGGCCAGCACCTTTCCCAGTTCGACACCCCACTGGTCGAACGAATCGATGTTCCAGAGGACACCCTGGGTAAAGACGCTGTGTTCGTAGAACGCGACGAGTTTCCCCAGCGCCGCCGGGGTCACCCGTTCCAGAAGAATCGTGTTGGACGGGCGGTTGCCCTCGAAGGTTCGATGCGGCGCCAGCCAGGCCGGCGTGCCTTCGGCTTGGGCCTCCTGGGACGTTTTGCCAAAGGCCAGCGCCTCCGCCTGTGCAAATACGTTCGCCAGGAGCAAGTCGTGATGGCGGCCGAGCGGGTTAAGCGGCTGGGCAAACGCGATGAAGTCGCAGGGGATGAGCTTGGTCCCCTGATGGATTAGCTGGTAGAAGGAATGCTGGCCGTTGGTGCCCGGCTCGCCCCAGTAGATCGGCCCGGTCTGGTAGGTGATCTCCGTTCCGTCGAGCGTGACATGCTTGCCATTGCTCTCCATCGTCAGCTGTTGGAGGTAGGCCGGGAAACGCTTCAGGTACTGCTCGTAGGGCAGGATCGCGACGGTCTGGGCGCCGAAGAAGTTGTTGTACCAGACGGCCAAGAGACCCAGGAGCACCGGCAGGTTGCGCTCGAAAGGGGCGGCGCGGAAATGTTCGTCCATCTGGTGGAAGCCGTCGAGCATCGCGCGGAAATGCTCGGGGCCGATGGCGAGCATGGTTGAGAGGCCGATCGCCGAGTCCATCGAGTAACGGCCGCCGACCCAGTCCCAAAATTCAAACATATTGGCGGTATCGATGCCGAACTTCGCCACTTCCTCGGCGTTGGTCGAGACCGCGACGAAATGCTTGGCGACGGCGGCGTGATGTTTCAACGTCGCCAAGGCCCAGACTCGCGCCGTGTGCGCGTTGGTCATCGTCTCCAGCGTCGTGAAGGTCTTCGACGAGATGATAAATAGCGTCTCCGCGGCGTCAAGGTCGCGCGTGGCCTCGGCGAAGTCGGTGGCGTCGATGTTGGAGACGAAGCGAAAGGTCATGTCGCGTCGGCTGTAATGCCGCAGCGCCTCGTAGGCCATCACCGGCCCCAGGTCCGATCCGCCGATGCCGATATTGATGATGTTGCGGATCGGCTTTCCCGTGTGGCCCTTCCACTCCCCACCGCGCACCCGGTTGGAAAACTCGGCCATCTTGTCGAGCACGGCATGGACCTGGGGCACCACGTCCACTCCGTCCACGACGATGGATTCCCCTTTGGGGGCGCGCAGGGCCACGTGCAGGACGGCCCGCTCTTCGGTGACGTTGATCTTCTCGCCCCGAAACATGGCGTCGATGCGGGACCGCAGGCCGGATTCTTCCGCAAGTTGCAGAAGCAGTTTAAGCGTCTCTTCCGTGACGCGGTTCTTCGAGTAGTCGAAGTAGATGCCGACGGCCTCGACCGTCATGCGTTCCCCGCGTTTCGGGTCGTCTGCGAAAAGCTTCCGGAGATGCACCTCCCCGATCTTCGAGGAATGGGCTTCCAGGGCCTTCCACGCGGCACGTTTCATAAGCGGCACGATGCTGGTTGTCATGTTTATTTCCCTTCCGCTGTGTGTTTGTCCTTCCGCTGCCGCGGCGAGTTGGGGGTAGCAGAAGCCCTCCATTTTCCGGCTTCCTCCCACAAGCGAAACCCTCCAGTGAACGCATTCGCGTTCTCACCCGCCCGGCAGCCGGGAGGCAGCTCTTTGAGCTTGTGGACATTGCCTCCCCCAAGGACTACATCGTCGGGTTCGAGCGCAGCGACTAGGCGTGCCACAACGTCCTCGACATAACGCCGCCAATTCTTTTCCTCCACCCGATTCAAGCCCCGGATGCCCACGTAGTCCTCGTAGGTTCCCTTTCTGTAAGGAAGATGACCCAGTTCCATCGGCTCGACGATGCCGTCAACGATCATGGCGGAGCCGAGGCCGGTTCCGAGTCCCAGGAAGAGCATCTTTCCGCCCTGATAACTCCCCAGCGCTTGCATGGCCGCGTCGTTGATGATTTTGACAGGACACTCGAACGCGGTTGCAAAGTCGAATCCAACCCAACCGGGCCCGAGGTTATGCGGTTCCGAAACTGGCTTACCTCGAAGAACCGGGCCAGGGTAGCCGATGGATACCGCCTCGTATTTCCAGCCCTCGGCCACCTTCCGGACCCCGGAGACCATCTCCGCGGCCGTCATGGTCGGCCCGGAGGCAAACTCGCGCGGAGTCTCCTGGCCCGTGGCCAGAATCTTGACGTGCGTCCCGCCCACATCGACGACCAGGACTTGCATGAGAAACTCTCCCCTGAGAAAGCAACACAGCACGTCTTCGCAAGGAGGAAGGATGAATCCCGCGGGTCTACTTTTCATCCTTCCTCCTTGCGCCCTCAACCAGCCTTCTTGAACGCTTCGCCCTTGGACGCGATGCACTCCAGCAGTTCGTTCCAGGACTTGACGAAGGCTCTGGCTCCTTCATCCAGGAGTTGGGCGGCCAAGGCATCGGTGTCAATCCCGACCTTGGCAAACTTGGCCAACACCTCGTCGCAGTAGCGGGCACGCGCGGGCAAGGTCTGGCCGATCTCCCCGTGAGCGGCGAGAGCTTTCAACGTGGTCTCGGGAATAGTGTTCACGGTGAACGGCGCGGCGAGCGCCTGGATATACAGGGTGTCGGAGGCTTCGGGGTCCTTGGTCCCGGTGCTGGCCCAGAGGAGCCGCTGCCGGCGGGCGCCGGCGTTCAGGATGCGCTGCCAGCGCGGCGAGTCGAGCAAAAAGCGGTACGTCTCGTAAGTCTGCCCGGCGATGGCGATGCCGAGCTGGTCGCGCAGCGCCTCCGGTGCCTTGCCCATCACCGCGACGTCCCAGCGGCTGATGAACATCGACGCCACGGAGCCGACTTCGGGTTTCAGCCCGGCGGCGATGCGCCGCTCGATGCCGCGCAGGTATGCCTCGGCGGCAGCCACGTACTGCGCGCGGGAGAACAGCAGCGTCACGTTGACCGGCACACCCACGAAGATCGACTCCTCGATAGCGGGGATGCCCTCCTTGGTGCCCGGGATCTTGATGAAGAGGTTGGGCCGTTCCGCACGGGCGTGGAGTTCCTTGGCTGCGGCGATAGTCCCGGCCGTGTCGTGGGCCAGCAGCGGCGAAACCTCCAGCGACACCCAGCCGTCCACGCCGTTCGTCTGGTCGTGGATCGGCCGGAACAGATCGGCGGCCTGCCGGAGGTCCTCCAGCGCCAGTTCAAAGAATAGCGCCTCGCCCGACTTGCCTTCCTTCACTTTCTGGCGAATGCCATCGTCATAGTCGTGACTGTTCTTGATGGCGTGGTCGAAGATGGTGGGGTTCGAGGTCAGCCCCGTGATCGAGAACTCCTGGATGTAGCGGCGGAGTGTGCCGCTGGTCAGCAGACCGCGGGTGATGTTGTCGAGCCAGAGGCTCTGGCCCATGTCGTGGAGTTTTTGGGTCGCTTTCATGATTTCTCTCCTAAACAGGTTTCGGTGCGGTCTTGGTACTGCCGGCTTGGCCAGCCGCGAGCAGGACGTGCAGGTCGTACTGGAGCAGGTCAGCTATTCGCTCAATCGTAATGTCCGCGGGCGGGTATGTGGCCAGCCCCTTCGGGTCGTGGGCGTAGTGCCCCTGACGCGGGAAAACGGTGGTCAGGCGTGATCCCCAGACCTTCTTCACTGCGGTCAAGATGCGCAACTTGTCGTCAACCAACACGTAATGTCGGGCTGGGTAATGCTTCTCGACATCGCCCAGTTCCCGTTCCTTATGGATGTAAATGAGCGCATGACCCTCAACCGCCTCGAATAATCCGGAACGCTCGATCTTGCGCGGCTGGAAGACCACGTCACCGTCGGACAAGATGACCGTCGAGCCAAAGTTGCGCAAGCGTTCGATCACGTCCAGCGCGCCAGGGAACAGGCGGTCGGCGAACGGGTAGTCCAGCAGGTAGAAGGAGAGCTGCACGAAGTGCGGGTCGCGCGGGTTCTCGGCCCGGTAACGTTGCAGCGCGCCAAGGTAATCCGCGTAGCCGAGTTCCACACGCAGCTTCTCAAAGATCGCCCAGTAACGTTCCTGGCGCTCGGCCCCGAACGCTTGCGTGAGATGTGCCTTCAGGTCAGCGGTGATCCGATCGTTATCGAGCAGAGTGTTATCGACATCGAGCAGGAACACGACGGGCGCAAATTGTATTATCGGCACACCTCCTTGGGCGTCCGAACGGGGAGCGGTCATCAGTCGCCTCCCTTCGAATCGCCAGCATTTTCCTCGTGGCCGCCGAACTGGTAACGAAGGGCGGACAGCACCCGGTCGCCGAAATCGGCCTCGCCGCGCGAGCTAAAGCGGTCGTACAGCGCCGCACTGAGGACCGGGGCCGGGACCGACTCGTCGATGGCCGCCATGATCGTCCAGCGCCCCTCGCCCGAGTCCGACACCCGGCCTGTGAACTTCGCCAGGTCGGGACTATTGAGCAGGGCGATGGCGGCCAGGTCGAGGAGCCAAGACGAGATGACGCTGCCGCGCCGCCAGACCTCGGCGATGTCGGCCAGTTTCAGGTCGTAGGGGTAGTGTTCGGGATGGCGCAGCGGCGTGGTTTCGGCATCGACGGTGCGCTTCTGTTTGCCGGCGTTGGCGTGGCGGAGGATGTTCAGCCCCTCGGCGTAGGCGGCCATGATGCCATACTCGATGCCGTTGTGGACCATCTTGACGAAGTGTCCCACTCCACTCGGCCCGCAGTGCAGGTAGCCATGCTCCGCTGTGCCACCGACCTTTTCCCGACCGGGCGTGCGCGGCGCCGCCTCAACACTTGGGGCGAGGGCGGCGAAGATGGGGTCGAGGCGCTGGACGACGGCTTCGTCTCCCCCGATCATCAGGCAATAGCCCCGTTCTGCCCCCCAGACTCCGCCGCTGGTTCCGACATCCACGTAGTGGATGCCTTTCGGTTTCAGATCTGTCGCGCGGCTGATGTCATCGTGGTAGGAGGAGTTGCCGCCGTCGATGACCACGTCGTCGCCTTCGAGGAGTGGGGTCAGAGTCTTCAGCGTCGGATCGACCGCGGCCGCCGGAACCATCATCCAGACGGCTCGTGGTTTTTTCAGCGTGTTCGCG
>JBBRIK010000299.1:0-6676 GCA_038221045.1 Gemmatales bacterium | reverse complement strand
GATCTTTCATGCCGACGTAATATTCGTGTCTCGCTGAGGCACAAACACCGCGAGGGCTGGATTCCCGTTATCGAACGTTGAAACGAACTTGTGGGAGACGCGGCGATCCTCCACCGCGCCTCCCACAGACCGCTTCAAGATCGCGGCTTAGCCGGCTTCTCATCTGGTTTTGTCGGCGTCTCATCCCGCAGTGGCGGCTTCGGTTCCACACTGAAAAGGAATAATTTCAACACGTCTCCCACCACTTCCAGCGGATCTACCGTCACCTTGGCTGTGACCGTACTGCCGTCCGCCGCGATCTTCAATCCTTGGAGCGTCTTCTTGAAGCGATTCACGATCTCCTTGGGGAGTTTCTCGCCGGGCGGAAGGTTGTCCAGCCCCTTGAGTCCCATCTGCTTCAATCCGACCGCCGACTCGGCGAAAGCGTCCGCCTCTTCCTTGTCTTTCAGCGCGCCGCTGAGGGTCAGGGTCAGTTTGTCCTCGCCGGTTGCGTAGAACACGAAGCTCTTGGGCGTGGTCCGGAGCGGGCTTTTCTCGCCCGTAAGCTCCTTGCGGAACGATTCCGGCAGGTCGCCGGCAGACAGAATGCGAGCGTCATCCGGAGCGGCTCCTAGCAGCGCGCCCAGCGGCCCCAACGCCACGCTCTTCTTCTGGCCGCCCTTGACCGCCAGGACGTCGTCGATCAGGCCAGCAGCGTTCGTCACCTTCGGGCCGCCGACGAAGAGCAGTTCATTGTTGCCGATGAATGCGTAGCACATATCGTCCCTGGATATGAACGTCACTTCCTCGCCGCCCGGCCCCTTTTTCGTCTCCGGTTTGACCCGGCCCTTGCTGGTCGCGGCGATAAAATCGATAATCCGTTTGGCATCGGCGGCCCCACTCATGCGGATGTAAACGTGTTCCGCGGAGCCTTTGTCATCGATCTTGAAGGCGGCGGAGGCGCGATCGAAGCGGAAGTTGCCGATCGACTCGATCACGTCGCAGAGCGGGCCACGTTCTCTGTCGGGGATGGCCCTGGCGAGCAACTTGCGTATCTCCGTGAGGACCTTGTCATTCGTCTTGCTGCCGGCTCGCAAATCGTGAGCGGCAACCAGGGTCGCATCGGCGGGGAACCACGCCAGAGAGTCTGAGCGGAGACTCTTGTCCGGCATCCGGGCCAGGGGCGGGATGGAGTTGCCGTCCAGCCGCGCGAGCGCTTGCAAGGCATGGTCTTTCGCGAACCCGTGTGGATCCTGCGCCTTCTTGCCGCCGGCGAGTTGCTGAAGAAGTTCGCGAGCGCCGTCGGCTTTTTTCGTCTCGGCCGCATGGTCGCCGAGCCAGCGGATGGCCAGCAATTGCTGAACCTGCGTCTTGCCGTCTGTGGGGTCCTTGCCGGCCAACTCGACCATCTTCTCGGCGCTGACGGCGACGTTGCGAACCTTGAAGTAGTCCTCCGCCTGGATGAGTGAGACGAGATCGTTGGCGGGAAGGCCGGCACTGCCGGCCAGGAGAAGGACAATCTCCATCATTCCGAATCCGACGGCTTCCATATCTCTCTCCCTCAGTTGCAACTTGAAGCATGGACGATACCTTCGTGATTATATTGCGAGTCGCGGGAACAACCCCCGTGAGCCGAACCGGTTCCGCCGTTCGGCTCGCGGGCACTGCTTCAACGCCTTGTCCTCGCGCCACGCTTCGCTATGCTGGGAGATGTGGCTCTCCAGAAGCATCGGAACACGATTTCATGAGCGCGACGACTCCCGAGTCCCCCCAACGTCCCGGCCTGAAGCAGGCAATTACTGGCCTGGTCCCGCCGCTTGTCGCCGAGTCCCAGATTCGCACCGTCTGGCCCGCCGTCACCGACGCCAGCGCTGCCGGTGCAAACCTGGGACGCGTACTTATCAAGACGAAACTCCTCGCTCCGCTCGGCTGGTTTGTCCTCGCCCCCCTCTACTTCAAGAAGATCCTGCCCTTTCTGGCCAAGCGCTACACGCTGACGAATCGCCGGCTGACGATCCAGCGCGGCCTGAAGCCAAAACCGCGCCAGCAGGTGCTGCTCGAGGACATCGACAACGTGCGTCTCGTCGAGTCGTCCTTCAGCTCCTTCTATCGTTCCGCCACGCTCGAAGTCATCTCCAACGGCCAGGTGGTGCTGACGCTGGGCGGCGTCCCCGATCCGGAGACGTTCCGCCGCTCGATCATGAACGCCGTCATGGCCTGGGTGCCGGGCAAGGCCAAAGCGCTCGGGATGATTCCCGCCTCCGCGGTGAAATGACCAATGACGAGATGACCTCCTGCCGCTTGCGGCTTAGCGGTCTTCTGCTAAGCCGCAAGCGGCAGGAAAACGGGGCGTAATCTACCCAGGAAACGCAATTGGTCATTGGTCATTGGTCATTGGTCATTGGTCATTGTGATTTGAGATTCGAGACCCTCTGAATGCCGATGGAACCACTGCGGGAAGAATATCTGGCCGTTGTCAGCGAGTGGTCGGGGTATGGCACCCAGTCCGCCAACCTCGTCGGCAACGCTTATCCGATCTTCTCGCTGACGCGCGGCGAGATCGTCGAACGGCCCATCGAGCAGTTCCCCAATCCCGGCTACATCTTCCTCGTCAATCGCGGCGAACTCACCGCCTGGGACTTCGTCAAGATCAAGCCTGGACTCAATAAGAAGTACAAGAACGCCTCGCTGCGCGAGTGCTATTACATCGCCATGTCCACGCCGGAGGTCCTCGACGCCTCCGCGCCGGAACTGCCCGTTGCGATCCTTCTCGACTCGACCAACTTCGATCCGCTGACGTCGTCCAACGTCATTCGCAATCCCTCGCAGGGCGTCACTCCCCTGTTCTTCGTCCGCAACGCCCAGCATCGCATCTATGGCCCGCTCATCCGCACACAGCTCGTGCGCGGACGGACCGACGCGCTCGACGCGATTCACTGGGAACCCTACGGCAAGGACGGCATTCTCTACGAATTCACCCTTGATGACCTACGCCGTCTGGACATCAAACTGCTCAGCTACGAGCATCCCGAGAAGGAGTTGAATCAGGTCGTCGAGCAGCCGTTCACCCTGCTCGCCGGTCCCGTCTCCAAGGCCACTTCGTCCAAGGCATTCGATCGCATCCCCGACGCGCAACTGGCCGAGTGGTATCTTCGCTATCGCGACATGCCGGAAGTGTCCGACGACCTTATCCGCGTCTTCCGCACCGCTCCGGAGTACCTCGGCGAGACGCCCTCGACCATCATCCGCCAGCGCTGTCGCCGGCTCGGAACGCTGTTCGCCAATCTCGAAGTCTTGCAGATGGAGCGCCGCGCAGCCGCCCGCCGATTCCTTGAAACGGAGGATGGCAAGAAGATGCTGGAGCAGCAGTTGACCCTGGAGGTCAGCCGCCGCGCCCAGACCCTGGAGGACGACGTCAAGAAGCGCCGCGGCGAACTGGCTGCCGAGGAGAAGGCCCTATCGGTTCAACTGGAGGACCTCAAGCAGCAGCGCCAGGGGCGTGAAGAGGCTCTCGACCGCGAGATGAAGGGATTGGAGCAACAACGCGACCAACTCAAGGGACAGTTGGAGGAAGTGCAAGGACAGATACAGCAGGGCGTCGAGGAGCTGGGCAGCAAGGTTCGCGAGCATGTGCCGCTCCTGGCGGCCCTGTCTGCCGGCTATCGCGCCGTGCAGCCGGCGGCGTCTGGAGGCTCGCGTGTCGGTTTCGATGGACGCGGCGACGCCGGGAAGGCCCCGCTGTGGAGCGACCTGCGACCGGTGCTGCCGACCAAGGAACTGGAGGAGGTGCGCGACGAGTCGTCCCTGGTCGATCACCTCGTCGCGGAGCTGGCACTGAATCATCTGTCGTTCACGCGCGACTTCATCGCCAATCTTTATGTGTCGCTCAAGGCCGGTTCTCTGAACCTGGTCACGGGTCCGCCGGGTCACGGCAAGTCGAGCGTGGTCGCAGCCCTGGCGCGAGCGCTGGGACATGGCAACGCCCTGCTCGAAGTGGCGGTGCGGCGGACCTGGTCGGACGACCGCTATCTGCTCGGCTTCTACGATAGCTTCCACGGCCGTTACGATCCCGGCCCGACAGGGCTGGCGACGCGACTGTTGCAGGCTCAGGTTGACTGGCAGCAAACCGGCGACGGGCTGTACTTCGTCCTGCTCGACGAGTTCAACCTGGCGGCTCCCGAGTATTACTTCTCGCAGTTGTTGCAGGTGCTGCCGCGCACGCCGCTGAACGGCTCCTCGCCTTCCGCCGCTCAGGCCAACGGCACGCCACTGGCCGATACCGAGCCGCGCATTTTGCGCCTGTACGATCCGGCGGGCCATGCCGGCGGCACCAGCGCGGGACCGCACGAGATCCTCCTTTATCCCAATGTCGTCTTCTGGGGCACGATCAACTACGACGAGACGACGGAGCGGCTCAGCCCGCGCTTGCTCGACCGGACTGGCATGATCTTCCTGACGGCGCGTGACGTATCGCGTTCACTGACGCTGGCGGAGGCACGCGCTCAGGCGGCGCGCAAGGGTGTCAAGGCGCGTCAATTGATGCAAAGTCAGACGCGCTCGCCAGACGAGTGTCCCGACGAGTTGTGGGACCGCATCGATCCGCTGCTGGAAATCCTGCGGCGGCAGACAGACGCTTTGGGTTCCGGCATGGATCTGTCGCCGCGTGTGATCGACGGCGTCAAGCGTTACCTGGCCAACTCCCAGGGCGTCCTCGCTCCCTTGAAGGCCGTCGATTTCGTCTTTCAGCAGCGCGTGCTTCCCGTGTTGCGAGGCCGCGGCGCCAAGTTCAACACGCGCATGCAGCTTTTGCGCGATCGTCTGGCGAAGGACGGTTACGACCGTACCGCCCGCCATGTCAGCGACGCCATCGCTCTCGCGGACGTCAACTTCGGCGATATTGATTTCTTTGCTTATTGACCCGTGCAGGCCGCTTGCGGCTTAGCGGACTCAGCGCTAAGCCGCAAGCGGCGGAACGGCTTCCCATGCGTATCCGCCTTCGAGAACGTGATCCGCAGACGCGCCGCTGGCACACGGTCATCGATCAGCGTGTCAGCGGCACCAGTTGCACGCGCATCGTGCCGCAGGAGTTGGGCGAGGGCAGCGATCTTCAATTCATCCTCGCCCCGGATCGAGGCGATCCGCGCGGCATAAACTTCGACGCGCGTGTCCGCATCGGTAATTTCGCCGTCGCCTCGACGCTGGAAAAAGACCGGCCCGATTTCGTCATGAGGATCGGCGAGGATGACGATGGCACCGAACACTTCTATTGCACCGGACGCATGCTGCGCGACTGGGCCGGACAGACGGAACTTGGCATCGACATTCGCGGCCACGACGAGAGCGAGGACGAACACGCCTGGAAGACCGTCCTCAGCGCCGATCTCTACATCGCGGCAGGCAAGCTCGAACAGGAAGCCTTCGAGGCCCTCTGCGCCGAGGTCGCCGACTACTCCGCCGGCATGCTCCTCGACGTCTACGGCAAGACCTTCGTCAACCTCGAACTCGAACGCCGCCCCGGAGAGAGCGCTCCCATTCTCGTCCTGCAACGGCTGCGCCACGTCCTCGATCAGATGGCGTCGTCCCTGCGCGCCATCGCTCGCCGTCCCGCCTATCGGCTGAAAACGCAGCGAGTCCGCGAACCCGCCCTCGCCGATCTTGCCGTCAGCGATCTGACGCTCGATGAGGTCTGCATCGATCCGTCGCTGGCCGTGCCGTTGATGGAGGGAGGCATTCACTTCCGCGAACACGTCCGCGAGGTCGCTTCGCCGAGTTTTGATCTGCCCGAGAATCGCATCATCGCTGGCTTTCTGCACTTCCTCGTCTTGCAGGTGCGCGACCTGCGCCGCCGCATGGAACACGAGATCCACGTCCGCGAGGAACGCCGCGATTATCGCCATCGCCGCCGGGCCGATGGGGCCAAGACCTGGTGGGAAAGTGAGGACATGCCTCGCATCCAGGAGCTGCAGACCCTGCTCATCAGCGTCGCGGCCATGGGCCGGGAGTTGGCGGAACTGCGCACCAGTCCCTTCCTGCCGCCCGCTCCTCCGCTGCGAAGCATCCCCCCCTCGACGCCCCTGTTGCGCTATCACAAGGCTTATTCGAGCGCCTTCAAGACGATTGGCGTTCACTTCCAGGCGTTTCGCGTGCAAGTGGATGACAAGCATCTCGTGCTGCGGGCGCGCTCGCTGCCGGTGCTGTACGAGTGGTGGTGTCTGCTCGAGGTGCTGCGTTCGATGCGTGCCTGTCTGCGCTTCGCTCAGGCGGAGGACTTCGGGCCGAACTCGCCTTTTCGCCGGTTGGCCGAGGAGCGCGATCGCTTCGTGTTGGAGTTCCAGCCGGATCAATCGATCGACTTCGAGGACGCCGAGGGCCGGCTCGTCCGCGTTCGCTATGTCCCGAGCTATCGCGGACTCGCCACCGCGCGCGAGGCGTATGGCTTCCTCGCCGAGTACAGCGAGCGGACACCGGATATCGCCATCGAAATCTATTCGCCGGGCGACACGTCGGGCGGGCCGCCGGAAATCATCATTGTTCTTGACGCCAAGTACTCGTCGGAGCCGCATCCGATCAAGTTGGACGAGGTGAGCCGAAAGTACGGCAAGATCGGCGTCTTTCGCACCGGCAAGGTGCTGTCGCGTCAGGTGTGGGCCATGACGACCATGCCGGCCGCGTCCATCGGCTCGCTGCGCGAGGGGCA
>JBBRIK010000298.1:0-6680 GCA_038221045.1 Gemmatales bacterium | reverse complement strand
TTCCTCGGCCTGCCGCCCGAGATGGTGCGCGGCCTGGACCCGAAGACGACGACCGCGAACCTCATCCCCGTCAAGTCCCCCCTCGATGGCATCGTGGTCGCCCGCAAGGTCGTCGCCGGCGAGCAAGTGGACTCGTCCAAGACTCTCTTCGTAGTGGCCGACACGCGGCAGATGTGGCTGACCCTCAACGTCCGCCAGGAGGACGCCCGCTTCGTCAAGGCCCGCGACGAGGCTCGCAAGACGCGCGGCCAGGAGGTCCGCTTCCGCTCGGGGGCCATCCCGCAGCAAGTCAGCGGCGAGGTCGTCTGGATCAGCACCGGCGTCGATGAGAAGACACGCACCGTCCAGGTCCGGGCCAACCTGCCCAACCCGGCGACGCCGAATGATCCGCAGGGAATACTCCGAGCCAATGTCTTCGGCACGGGCAAGATTGTACTCCGCGAGGAGGAGACCATCGTCGTGCCGAACGAATCGGTTCAGTGGGAAGGAGATTGCAACGTCGTCTTCGTCCGCGACAAGAATTACCTCGACAAGGGCGCGCGCAAGGTCTTCCACACCCGCACGGTCCGCGTGGGGGCCAGGGACGAGGCCAACACCGAGATCGTTGCCGGCGTGCTGAAAGGCGAGGTGGTCGTGACGAAGGGAGCCGGAGTCCTCCGGTCAGAGTTGTTGAAGAACAACCTGGGCGCGGGCTGAGCGGACCACAACCATTAACAGCCCGGTCGGGCTGTCAGCAGTTGTGAGACGCGACGGATATACGACAAGGAGGATCCCGTGCTGAACTGGGTCATCGACTTTTCCCTGCGCCATCGCTTCCTGGTCCTTCTCGGGGTCCTGGCCCTGATGGCCTGCGGCGGGCTGGCGCTGCGGAACCTCGACATCGACGCCTTTCCCGATACGACGCCGGTGCAGGTGCAGATCAATGCCACCGCGCCGGCGCTGGGGCCGGAGGAAGTCGAACAGCGCATCACCTTTCCCATCGAGCAGGTCCTGAGCGGAATGCCCGGCCTGGAGCAACTCCGCTCCGTGTCCAAGTTCGGCCTGTCCCAGGTCGTCGTGACCTTCAAAGACGGGACCGACATCTACTTCGCCCGCCAGCTTGTCAACGAGCGGCTGGGGACGGTCAGTCTGCCCGAGGGCGTCGAGCGGCCCAAACTCGGCCCCGTCTCGACCGGCCTGGGCGAGGTATTCCACTACGTCGTCACGGCGAAGGGGTACGACTTCTCGACGCTGCCCGAAGAAGAGCGGATCAAGAAGCTGACCGAGCTGCGGACGCTGCATGACTGGAGCATCAAGCCGAAACTGCGCACGGTCAAGGGCGTGGCCGAGGTCAATAGCTGGGGCGGCTACGAGAAGCAGTATCAGGTTCGCCTCGACCCCGACAAGCTCATCAAGTACGGCCTGACCTTCGACGAGGTGGTCAAGAAGGTCAAGGAGGAGAGCAACTACAACGTCGGCGGCGGCAGCATCAAGCAGAAGAGCCAGATGCTCCTTATCCACGGCCAGGGCCGCACGGTCAACGCCGAGGAGGTCAAGGGCATCGTCGTGATGGCCAGGGACGGCATCACCGTCAAGGTGGGCGACCTCGGCGACGTGGCCATCGGCCATGAGATCCGCCGCGGCGCGGTCACGGCCGATGGCAGGGGCGAGGTCATTCTCGGGCTGGGTTTCATGCTCATGGGCGAGAACAGCCACGACGTGACCACCAACCTGAAGAAGAAGCTGGAAGAGATCAAGGAGACGCTGCCGGCCGACGTGGAGATCAACACCGTCTACGACCGAACCGAGTTGGTCAACTACGTCATTGACACGGTCAAGAAGAACCTCCTGGAAGGCGGCCTGCTCGTCGTCGCCATCCTATTTTTGTTCCTGGGCAAGATCCGGGCGGCCATCATCGTCGCGGCGGCGATCCCGCTGGCGATGCTCTTCGCCTTCACGGGGATGTACCGCTTCGGCATCGCGGCCAGCCTGCTGAGCCTGGGGGCCGTCGATTTTGGCATGGTGGTCGATAGCTCGGTCGTCATGATCGAGAACTGCGTCCGCCACATCGCCCACGGGGACGCGGAGAACCGCAGCCACGTCGAGGTCGTCCGCGAGGCCGCCATCGAGGTGCGCAAGCCCACGATGTTCGGCGAACTGATCATCATGATCGTCTACCTGCCCATCCTCACCCTGGAGGGGATCGAGGGCAAGTTGTTCCGGCCAATGGCATTGACGGTAATCTTCGCGCTGATGGGGTCGATGATCCTGTCGCTGACGCTCATGCCGGTGCTGGCCAGCCTGATCCTGCCGAGGAAGATCGACGAGCGCGAGCCGCTGCTGATGCGGATCGCCCACGGCATTCACAACCCGATCCTGCGGCTGTGTATGCACCACAAGTTCTTCGTGGTCGGGTTCGCCGCCTGCGTCCTGGTCCTGGCCTTTGGCATGATCGCCCCGCACCTCGGGTCGGAGTTCGTCCCCAGGCTGTCGGAGGGGTCGATCACCATCGGCGTCGTCCGGCTGGCCGGGACCGACCTGGAGGAATCGCTTCAGCTCAACACGAAAATGGAAAAGGCTGTCCTGGAGTCGTTCCCCGAGGTGCAACACACCTGGTCGCGCATCGGCACGGCGGAGATTGCCACCGACCCAATGGGTGTCGAGCTGACCGATTTTTACATCACGCTCAAGCCGCGCGACCAGTGGGCCGCCGCCCGGCGGAAGCGAGTCGGGGAACTGGAAGCGCTGGCCGGCCAGCGTGGGGACGAAGCGGCTGCGGCGCGAGAGCGCATACGTCAACTGAGTGAGCGAACGGCGGACACGCAGGCCGACTTGACCGTGCTGATCGACCGGACGCTGCGCGACCTGCCGGGCCAGCGCATCTCCTTCTCCCAGCCCATCGAGCTGCGGATGAACGAGATGATCTCGGGCGTTCGCTCGGACCTGGGTATCAAGCTGTTCGGCGACGACTTCGACGAACTGGTGAAGAAGGCGGCGGAGATCGAGGCCATCCTCAAGCAGATCGACGGCAACGCCGACGTGGCGGTCGAACAGGTCACGGGCCAGCCGGTCCTCCAGATCAAGATCAAGCAGGAGGAGCTGGGGCGCTACGGCCTGTCGGCCAAGGCGGTGCTGGACCTCGTCGAGTCCATCGGCAGCAAGCCGCTGGGCGAGGTGGTCGAGGGGCAACTGCGCTTCCCGCTGGTCGTGCGGCTGCCGGAGAAGTGGCGGGCCAGCCCGGACGCCATCAAGGCCATGCTGATCGCCAGCCCGACCGAGGGGCAGATCCCTCTGTCGCGCGTGGCCGACGTGAAGACTATCGAGGGGCCGTCCACCATCACGCGCGAATGGGGCCAGCGGCGGATTGCCATCTCGGCCAACATCCGGGGCCGCGACATGGGCAGTTTCGTGGCCGAGGCGCAGCAGAAGATCACCGAGAAAGTGACCATGCCATCGAGCCGCTACCACCTCGAATGGGGCGGCCAGTTCGAGAACTATAAGCGCGCCCGCCTCCGCCTCAAGATTGTGGTGCCGCTGGCGGGCCTCCTGGTCTTCGTCCTGCTGTTCCTGACTTACAACAACGTCGTCGATTCGATGCGCGTCTTTACCGGCGTGCCGTTCGGCTTGGTCGGCGGCATCATCGCCCTGTGGCTGCGCGACATGCCGTTCTCGATCTCGGCGGCCGTGGGTTTCATCGCCCTGTCGGGCGTCGCGGTCCTCGACGACATGATCCTGGTGTCCTACGTCCGGCAGCTCCGCCGCAAGGGGCTGGCGATAGACGAGGCCGTCCGGCAGGCCGCGATCACCCGGCTGCGACCGGTGCTGATGACGACGCTGGTGGCCAGCTTCGGCTTCCTGCCGATGGCCTTCAGTACGGGCCAGGGGGCGGAGGTCCAGCGGCCGCTGGCCACGGTCGTCATCGGCGGCGTCATCGGGGCGATGGTCATGTCGCTGCTGGTGCTGCGGGTGCTGTACCTGGCCTTCGATGCATGGGCGGAAGGAATGGTCATGGCGCTGGTGCAGTGCGGCTTCCGCCGCGACCAGCTCGTCTGGCTGGCGGGCGAGACGCATCTGAAACCCGAAAACGGAGAAGAGAGCAACGAGCGTGTCGAGGAGGACTCACGGGGGGAACCTGTGGGGGTCTCGACAGGATCAATGGTGTGACCTCATTCAAGGAGTTTCGCATGTGGAAAGTGATGCAACGTGGCGGCGTCGTACTGTCTCTCGTCGCGGCCCTGGTGCTGTTCGCCGGGTGCAGCGGCTCGCAAGACCCCAAGAAGCCCGCCGACGACAAGGCGCAGAAGGACGGCCATAAGGACCACAAGGACAACGACCACAAGGACGACAAGGTGGCCCAGAAGGACAAGGACGCCAAGGACGGCAAGAAGGACAAGGACGACACCAGCGAAGACGGCTGGTGGTGCAACGACCACGGCATTCCCGAACTGGAGTGCAGTATGTGCCAGGCCAAGGTGGAGAAGGAGTCCAAGGCCAAGGGCGACTGGTGTGAGAAGCATAACCGGGCCAAGTCGCAGTGCTTCATCTGCGAACCCAAGCTGAAGGAGAAGTACGCGGCGCGCTACCGCACGAAGTACGGCAAGGAGCCGCCGCCCGTCAAAGAGTGAACGGCGACGCATCGTCTCGTTCACCCTCCGGCCCCTACTGTCGTGGGGCCGGAGGACGAATTCACAAATCTCGTTCAAGGAGGAACGACCCATGAGAAAGATCCTGCTTGCGCTGGCCGCCGCCGTGGTTGCCACGCTGGCTGTGGCCCCCGAGGCGCAAGCGTACTACCCGCCAGGCGCCTGGAGGCGAGGAAGCCAGCAACGTAACTCTGGCTGGAACTCCCCCCGTGCAGGACGCCTCAGTCTCCTGCCTTCGCCGACGATCTACGCGGGGCGAGAGGGCTGGTACTTCCCCGGTCTCGGGCCTCTGAAGCCCGAAGACTATCTGGGCCCGCAACTCCCGGCGGCGGGAAGCGCTCGGCCTCGATGAAGCTTTGAGGCCGGGGCATGGGAAAACGTCGAAGCAGTAAGCGTCAGTCGAGTGGCGGCTGACGATCATTCGAGTGTGTGGAAAGGAGTCCGAGAATGAAGACGCAAGTTCGCTGTTCCCTGATCGCGGCGCTGGCCCTGCTGGTCATCGTGGGCAACGCTGTCCAGGCGGCATCGCCTGACATGACCCGCATCACCGTGGAGAAGATGCACTGCGGCGGCTGCGCCCGCCAGATGGCCGAGCAACTTTACAAGGTTCCGGGCGTGGCCAAGGTCGAGACGAACGTTGAGGCGAAGATGATGTTCATCACGCCCAAGCCCGAGGTCGTCCTGTCGCCGCGAATGTTGTGGGAAGCTGTCGAGAAGGCTGACAAAAACCCGATGAAACTGGAAGGGCCGAGTGGCACCTTCACGGCCAAGCCGCAATCGTGACGCGATTCGCTTCAGCGTCGGAGACCGTTTGCCGGCGCTGGAGCATCCGATGGGAACGACCTTCAGGGAAGAGAGGGAATCATGAATGATTCGAGTCGTGCGCTAAGACTCTCGCTGCTGCTGGCGTTGGTCCTCATAGGGCTGCGAAGCGCGGCCGCGCCGGCAGATGAGCCTCTCGGCCGGCCTCGCTTCGCGCCGTCCCCCACCCTGCATTCGTCCGCGCCCGCCTCTCTGGGCCTCGCGGACCTGGTCCAGATGGGGCTGGCCCAGAACCCGCGTCTTCGCCAGGCCGAGTTGGACATCGAAGCTGCCAGCGGCCGCGCCCTTCAGGCGGGTCTCTATCCCAACCCCACGCTCACCCTGACCGGCGAGGAGATCGGCCGTAAAGGGGGCATCCATACACTGCCCTTGATCGGCCAGGAAATCGTGACGGGCGGCAAGTTGGGTTTGAGCCGGGCCGTCGCGGAACGACAAGTCGATCAGGCGACGTTGAGCCTCCTCCGGCAACGGTTCGACCTGCTCACGACAATCCGCCAGGGCTACTACGAAGTACTGGTCCTCCAAAGACGTGCGAGCGTGCTGGAAGAGTTGGTAAAGCTCGCCGACTCGGCATACGAGAACGCGAACAAGTTGCTGGCCGCCAAGCTGCTCGCCGAACTGGACGTGCTGCCGTTCGAGGTTGAACGGGATCGGCTCCGGACCGACCTGGAGGGGACGCGCCGCGAACGGTTCGCCGCCTGGCACAGACTGACAGCGAGCATCGGTGTCCCCGGTCTACCGCTGACGTCGTTGACCGGGTCGCTCGAATCGCCGCTGCCGGAATACGAGTTTGAGCAGGCACGTGTCGTATTGCTGGAGATGCACCCGGAGGTGCGGTCTGCCCAGGTAGGCGTCACCCGCGCTCAACTCGCCCTGCGGCGTGAGGAAGTCCAGTCGATCCCGAACGTCACGGTGTCCGCTGGTTACTCGCGCAACTTCAATGACCGCGAAGACCAGGCGACCTATCAGGTTGCCCTCCCCATCCCAGTGTTCAATCGCAACCAGGGCAACATCCGCGCCGCGCAGGCCGAGTTGGGTCGGGCCATCCAGGAGGTGACCCGCGTCCAGAATGACCTCATCAACCGGCTGGGTGCCGCATTTGGCCAGTATTCCGTCTCTCAGCAGCGTGCCGAGCGCTATCGGACAGCGATTTTGCCCAATGCTCAGAGGGCGTACAAGCTCTCCCTCGATGCGTTCAAGGGAGGCCAGTTCGAGTACCTGCGCGTTATCCAGGCC
>JBBRIK010000297.1:0-6683 GCA_038221045.1 Gemmatales bacterium | reverse complement strand
CTGATCGCGCCGCGGCCGATGCTCTTCGCCAACTCCGACAACGACGGCATTTTCCCGATGGACGGCAATCGCCGAATCATCGAACGTCTGCGCCAGGCCTACAAGATGCACGGCAAGGCAGATCTCGTTGACGAACACGTCAGCAAGGGCGGACACGACTATCGGTCCGATTTGCGCATCGCCATCTTTCAGTGGATCAATCGCCACCTCAAGGGCGACTCGACCCCTGTGAAGGACGCCGACTTCAAGCCGTTGCCTGGAAGCAAACTGCGTGTCTTCCCCGAGGACGCCGATCTTCCGAGGGATGCCATCAACGCCCATGTCGATGAGTCGTTCGTGCGCGCGGCGAAGGTGAATCTGCCGGAAGAGGGACAGTACGAGCGCTGGCAAAAGACGATGTTGCGACTGCTGCGTGCGAGGACGTTTCGCACGTTTCCAGAGAGGATTTCGGCGGCCAAGCCTCCTCCACCGCCGCCCGAGGATCAACCTCTCCGGATTCTCGAAAGATTTGGGCCGGGGTGGTCTCGTATGAGGCGTGAAACGGAACCAGGCATAGAGGTTCTGCTGACGTACGACAGCGGAAAAGACAAAAAGGTCAAGGAAGGAGCGACCGGACTCCTTCTCGTACTAAGTTCAGAGTACGACGCTCGAAAGGGCCTTCCCTTCTGGGCCACGGTCTTTGACGAAGGCGGTCCTGCGAGGATCCTGGTGCCGCGCACAGGATGGACCACGAAGAACCCGCCCAACTATGTCGAGCGCTCGCACGCACTCCTCGGACAGACGGTCGATCAGGGGCGCATCCTCGACATCGCCGCAACCGTGCGCTATCTCAGCGAGAAGGATGGCGGCAAGACGAAGTGGAAGGTCGTCGGCCGTCGGGAGGCCGGCGTTCTCGCCGCCTATGCCGCTCTCTTCGAGCCATCCATCAATGAGGTCATCGCCGTCGATCCACCGTCATCGCACAGGGACGGCCCGACATTGCTGAATGTGATGCGAGTCCTCGATGTGCCGGAAGCGTTCGGACTGCTGGCACCGCGAGCGCTCACGCTGGTCAATGCCGACGATGAGGTGGTCAAGCGCGTCGGTCAGATCTTCGTCGCGGCGGGCGCGGGCAAGAAACTGCGGCAGCGCAGCATCGCCTTCCCTTGAGATGGGACCGTTCTTTCTTTCGTTTCGCGCTCCTCGCTGGCGGTTACGCGGCGCAGGCCTCAGTGCGAGGAGTTGTCATCGGTCGGTACGGGGTGGGGATGAGCCATCAATACCTGATTGCCGACCCAATGGCATTCGCTGCATGAGACCTTACGCACTTTCGGCATTGTGGCCCCGACACGGGCACAGATCAGTGCCGGGATGAGTGACACGAGAAAGCAGACCGCCCTGACCACGTTGAGAATCACTCCCTTTCCGCCACCCTTAAGGGCCTCCACGTCCTTCAGACAATCATACATCGCGCGAGAGGCGTAGAAAATGAGTACGGCCGCCAGAAAGGCGGAGGCCATCGAGCCGGCAATCACGATGAGCTTCGCCCTGTAAATCCAGCGCGGCCCCTCGTACAGGGAAGGCACCAGGGGTGAGGGCGATTCACACCTCGGACAGATCTCAGGCACCCCAAGATAGCGCGGCATAACTTGGCCCTCACCCACGGAAGGACGGCTGACATGGACCGTGGCGCGGGTCATCATGCGGCAAGGCGGGGAGACCGTCAAGAAAAATGATCGATTGTTCGAGAGTTCTCAGTAGAGGAAGGGATATCATAGGAGCATTGTTTCCGCCGGTTGTCCCGCCTGCATGTACTCGCCGAACTGACCGAAGGTACACCCCATGAATCGCCTCCTCCTCATACTCGGCTTCGTGCTGGCGACCTCCTCGGTCACCGCGCAACCACCTCGTCCGCTGCGTCACATCATCGACGACGAGGTGAAGACGGTCTGGCAGCGCGAGAAGATTACTCCCGCTTCTCGATCCGCCGACGCCGCGTTCCTCCGCCGCGTTCATCTCGACCTCACCGGCGTCGTCCCCTCAAGCGAGGAGGCGCGGCGTTTTCTCGAGGAAGCCGATGCGAAAAAACGCGAGAAGCTGATCGACCGACTCCTCGCCGACCCTCGCTTCGCCGAGCATCAGGCGGACGTGTGGGATCTGCTCCTGTTCGGCCGCCATCCGCTCAACCCGGAAGCGACCCGCAAGCGCGACGGCTTCAGGAAATGGCTGGCCGGGAAGTTCGTGAAGAACGAACCCCACGATCGCTGGGTGCGCGACCTGCTCCTTGCCGAACAGGAAGGCTCGGAGTTGTTCCACGTCCAGTTTCGCGGCCAGGCGGAAGAGGAGACCGTCGCCGTCAGCCGAATCTTTCTCGGGACCCAGTTGCAGTGCGCTCGCTGTCACGACCATCCCTACGAGAATCTGACGCAGCGCGACTTCTACGGCATGGCGGGCTTCTTCGTCCGACTTGTCGTCCTCGATGGGGGCGGCTCTGGGCCGAACAAGCGTCACATCATCGCCGAGAAGAGCAGCGGCGAGGTGTTGTTCACTGGGGCGGCCAAGGAGCAGAAGCCGGGACAGAAGGGCGAGCCGATCAAGCCGCGATTCCTCGGCGGATCCGCTCTCGACGAACCGCCGCTGCCGAAGGGATTCAAGGAGCCGGACTATCGCACGGCCAAAACGCTGCCGAAGCCGGCCTTCTCGCGCAAGGAGAAGCTGGCGTCCTGGCTGACGGCGGCCGACAACCCCTACTTCGCGAAGGCGGCCGTCAATCGCGTCTGGGGACAGTTCATGGGACGAGGTCTCGTGCATCCCCTCGACGATCTCGGCGGCAAGAATCCGCCGACGCATCCGGCCCTGTTGCAGGCGATGACGGATCACTTCATCAAAAGCAAGTTCGATCTGAAGGAACTGATTCGCGAGATTGTCAACAGCGAGACGTATGAACTCGCCGGTGCGGGAATCGGCAGTGCAGCCCTGCCGCGCTGGTTCGAGCGCGCTCGTGTTCGGCCCTTGACGGCGGAGGAACTGCTTGCCTCGATGCGCGTCGCCTCGGGCTGGAAAGACGCGAAACTGCCCGGAGCAACGGAAGAATACTTCCTCCGCTACTTCGGCGAGCCGACGAATGGTCAGGGCGAATTCCAGGGCAGTCTGACCGAGCATCTGTTCCTCAATCACGGCGATCCGGTGCGGCAGTTCATTTATCGCCGAAAGGGCAACCTGACTGACAGCGTCTTGACGTCGAAGGAGCCGATGGAGAAGCGCGTCGAGGAGTTGTTCCTTGCCGTCCTCGGACGTTTGCCGAAAGAGAGTGAGCGGAAGCGATTCGTCGCGCATCTGACGAGCAATCCGAAGCCTGATGGCCTCGTCGAAGAAGCGATCTGGGCGCTGCTCAACACGGCGGAGTTCCGGTTCAATCATTGAGTGTCTTGCCGCTTGCGGCTTAGCGGTGAGGAAGACCGCTAAGCCGCAAGCGACAAGAAAGAGGCGTGTGTCATGCAACCGATCTGTTCCGCACGCGAGCATCTGAGCCGCCGCGCGTTCCTCAAGGGGACGCTTGTCACCGGAGGCGGACTCGCGCTGCCCAACTGGGGCGGACTCGTTCACTCGAACAGCGTCGCCGCCGAGGCGAAGAAACTCGGCAAACGCTGCATCCTCCTGTGGATGAACGGCGGGGCCTCACAGATTGACACCTTCGACATGAAGCCGGGCCGGCCCACTGGAGGGCCGTTCCGTCCCATCGCCTCGAAGGTGACCGGCCTGCAAGTGTGCGAGTATCTGCCGAAGATGGCCCAGGTGGCCGACAAACTCGCCGTCATTCGCAGCATGAAGACAGGGTCGCCGGACCATCCCGACGGCATCTACCACATGCACACCTGCTACAAGATGTCGGAGCGCGTGCCGCATCCCGAACTCGGGGCGATGATCGCGAAGTACGCCGGCAATCTCGATGGCGACCTGCCCTCGTTCGTCCGCATGGGATCGACCGGCAACGCCGGAAGCGGCTATCTCGGCCCGCAATATGAGCCATTCAGCCTCGGCCACGATGGACGTCTCCCCTATCACACCTCGTCCTACATGACGCCGGACGGAGAGAAGCGGCGCGGCGACCTGTTGCGTTTCATGGAGGAAGAATTCGGCAAGGATCACAAGGCCGACCCCTTCGCGAGTCATCGGCTGGGCAAGGACCGCGCCGCCCGGCTGCTGCGGGCGAAGTCGGCCTTCGATATCAGCAAGGAATGGCCGAAGGCTCGCGAGCGCTATGGCGACACCGATTTCGGCCGTGGCTGCTTCCTCGCCCGCCAACTGGTTGAATCCGGAGTCGCGTTCGTCGAGGTCGGCCAGGAGAACTACGACAGCCATGCCGACAACTTCGTCTGCCACAAGGGGAACATGAGCGTCCTCGATCCCGCCTGGTCGGCCTTGTTGCTCGATCTCGAAGAGCGCGGCCTGCTCAAGGATACGCTGGTGGTGTGGATGGGAGAAGTGGGCCGCACGCCGCAGATCAACAACCGGGCCGGCCGCGATCACTTCATTAACGCCTGGACCATCGTCCTCGCCGGTGGCGGCATCAAGGGCGGACAGATCTATGGGGCGAGCGATGCCGATGGCAAGACGGTAAAGGACAAACCGGTGTCGGAAGGTGATCTGTTCGCGACGATCTACACGGCGCTGGGCGTCAATCCACGTGTGCGTCATCATGTCGGCACCCGTCCGATCTGGGCGACGCCGGAAGGCTCGAAGCCGATTCGCGAACTCTTCGTTTGACGCCGCTTGCGGCTTAGCGGTCTTTCTTCCGCTAAGCCGCAAGCGGTGGGAGAAGGCTCATGGAACCGAAACTGGTCTGGACGCTGCCGTGGGACGTGGACTGGGTTACCTCGGTCTGCATCATTGGCAAGCGACTGTTCGCGGGCAACAACCTGGGACAGATCCTCGCCTGGGAGTTGCCCGACAAGTCCGACGCTCCCGCGCCGCTGCCCCTGTTGCGGCTCGATGGCCACACCAACGTCATCACGCGTTTGCTGGCCATGCCCGATGGTAAGACGCTCCTTTCGTCCAGCTACGATCACGCCATTCGCGCCTGGGACGCCACGGCTGCTGGCACGAGCGAGAGCAAGGTCGTCCTCAACGCCCGGACGCGCGAGGATTTGATCCGTCGCTCCAGTTCCAAGGTGCCGGCCCCGCTCGACGCCACGGTCAAGACGCTCTCGGCCTCGCGTCTCTTTGAGGGACATCGCGAGTGGGTGATGGCCATGAGCCTGACGCGCGACGGCAAGACGCTCGTCAGCGGCGACGACGGCGGACAGGTGATTGTCTGGGATCGCGAGGCGGCGAAGGAAGTGCGGCGCTGGAAGATCAAGGGCTGGGCCTATGCGGTCGCCGTCTCGCCGGACGGCAAACAGGCGCTGGCGTCGGAGCGATTGCCGCTGGTCTTCGATTCGGGACGCCATGCGGGGGTGAAGCTTTGGTATGCCACGACAGGGAAACTACAGTTCGATCTCGGCGACGTCTTCAAGGGCCAGCACCTCTCGGCGGCTGCTTATTCGCTTGATGGCAAGGTGCTGGCTCTCGGCCGCGGCGGCGAGGTGGACGGCCTCAATGGCAAGGTGTCCCTCATCGATCCGGCGACGGGCAAGAAGACCCACGAGCTGATGCCGGGCCATGAGTATGGCGTTACCGACCTGGCGTTCCATCCTGACGGCAAGCATCTGGCATCGAGCGGCCGGGATACAGTCGTGCGTCTCTGGGACGTGGCGAGCGGCAAGCTGGTCAAGGAGTTGGGCAAGCCGCGCGGCGGACAGTTCAAGGACTGGATTCACGCCGTCAGTTTCTCGTCCGATGGCCGCTGGCTCGCCGCCGCCGACATGGCGGGCGCGGTGCAGGTGTGGTCGCTGGGGGGTTAATTCGGGTTGCGGCTTGCGGATCGGGAACTTCGGCCCAGATTATTTGACCGCGTTCAGGCGTGGACACAGGTTGGCCCTCCCGACTCAGAATGGCGTGCCTTCCTCGTCATACCACGCCGATGCAGGAGGAAACCTCTGACAGAGGGTCTCCAGCCGCTCTCAGTTCCCAAACTGTTTTCGAGCCAGGGCAACCGCTCCGTGGACGACGACTTCCTCACCCAGCAATGCTGGCACGATGTCGGTCAGTCCCGCGAATGAGTGGTAGACCCGCAACGCAACTTCTTCACGAATCGGCTTAAAAAATAGGTCTTCACCCATCAGGGAAACGCCGCCGCCGATGACGATGCGCCGCGGACAGAGCAGAGCAATGACATGACAGAGTGCATTCGCGAGACACACCTGTGCGCGGTGAAGTATCTTAGCCGCCTCCACATCGCCGCGACGGACGGATTCTGCAACCTCGACCGCACTCTTGTAGTGAGAACCTGCTTGTTTCGTGATCCCCCATCCAGAAGCGACATCTTCGAGTGTTTCAGGAGTGTCAAAGTACCACCCGAGTACGAGATGGCCGATCTCCGCCGCACCGCGACCGACGCCGCGATAGATCTCACCATCAATGATCAGACCGCCGCCGATGCCCGAGCCGACGGTGATGTAGAAGATCGGTGACAGCCCTTTTCCCGCGCCGTGCAGCGCTTCCGCTAGACCGGCGACGTCGGCGTCATTGCCTAGCACTGCCGGAACACCGACGATGTCGCTGATCCAGTCCCCCAGCGGGAAATCGTCCCATCCTGCAATCTG
>JBBRIK010000296.1:0-6695 GCA_038221045.1 Gemmatales bacterium | reverse complement strand
CGACGCCGTGGCCATACTCGACGCCCTTGAACTCCTTCTTGAGAGCGGCAAAATCGCCCGTCACCTTCTCGACGCTCGTTTGGTAGTAAACTGCTCCCTCGGACGACAGGTCGAACGCTTGAATCCCGCCGGCGATACGCGTGACAGGGAACGGCTCGCCGCCCTCGACGCCGACGCTCCACACCTGGGCGGAGCCGTCGAACGGGAGCTTCTCGCCCTCGCGCTTGAGGCGGGCCAGGAAGTAGATCGTCTTGCCGTCGGCGGACCATTGCGGACTTGCGACGCCAGCATGATCGACGGTCAGCCGGCGAACCTTCTTCGTCTTGCAATCGACCCTCCACAGATCGACGCGGCGGCCGTCCGACGCCTTGTCCCAGCGGGCGAGGGTGTAGGCGACGTGCTTGCCGCCGGGCGCAATCTGCTGCTGCACGATGACGTCGATGCTGAAGTAATCATCGACGGTGATGTCATGGGTTCGCGGCGCGTCCTGAGCAGGGAGGGAGGCGGGAAGCAGGGCCAGGATGGTGCAGAGCAGGAGCGGTTTCATCGGGGATCTCTTGAGGGTGCGGAATCTCGTTGCGGGCGGAGAGGCGAATGAGTCACGGAGCCGCGACAGAGTGAAGTGTATGCCCCAGGCTCGCCCGATCACTGGCTCCGGTCTGGTTCGAGGCGTTCGAGTGAGCCTTCAAGGTCCGAGGCGTGCGCGTGGGGATAGGCTCGGGTCGGGCAAGAGTAGCGACAGTTGGGAACGGCGTCGTACAATCGCGGGGTGAAAGCCAGACGAACGCTTGAGGGTTACGATAGGCGCGGAGGGTATATGGCGAAAGCAGCGTCGATCCCCGAGGACCGCCCTCTCACGCCCCGAGAGGAGGCTCTGGTCCGATGGCTTTTGGAGCACGGGACCGCAGAGGCGGCTGGTTGCCTGCCGCAACTCGGACAAGCCTGGGTAGTGTCTCGGTGTCCGTGTGGCTGCGCCAGTATCGACTTCGCCATCGCCGGGAAGACTTCGTCGGCCAAAGACGGGATGGAGATTCTGGCTGACTACGGATGGCAGGCTCCTGACGGCTCCCGATTCGGCGTTTTCGTGTTCTCGTACGGTGGATTACTTGCGGGGTTGGAAGTGTGGTCGATCGACGGCTTGGCCGCGGCATCCTCGCTTCCTGCCACTGAAGAGTTGCAGCCCCTCGCCTCGTAGTTCGCTGACATCCCAAACCGCCTGCTTTGGGACGGGGCGAATACAGATGACGCCGCAATCCCCTGCCTGGTGTGGCGGCTGCTGGGGACGGGGTTGGATCCAGGGAGTTGCCCGTTGAGAAGGTTCCTCAACCAGGGCAGGTCAGTTCGCAAGGGTACGGTCAAGAGGATCGTCGAGCAGTGGCAGGCTGAGTTGTTCCCAAGGTAAAGGCGTTGACCGCCGAACGGTTGACACGTCTTGCTTCGGATCGCCTGGAGGATGAGGGACGAGTAGACGGGATCTCTGACGCGCCACTCCTGGGAGTCAGCGAGCATCCACGAGAACGGCCGTCAGTTCCGGCGCGACCTTCTCCAGCACATCCCAGGCCGCCTTGCGGACCGCTCGCAACTCGTGCTTGAGCAGCGGCCGTACAAACGCCCGGATGTCGTCCCGCGCTCCGCCAAGGCTGCACAAGGCCTTCGTCGCATCATTTCGAGCAACATCGTGGCGCAGCAGCAGGGCCAGCACCGGCACGACATCGCGGCTTCGTTCGTGCTTCCATAGCGCCAGGCACGCCTCGACGCGAATGTTGCCGTCCTTGCCGCCCAGCATGACCCCGCGCAGGACGCATCGGGCCTCGTCCTTGTCGCCGTCGAGCCGCCACAGGGCCGACGCGGCATCGACACGCACGCTGTCGTTACGGTCGCGGCAAGCGAGTCGCAGGGCCGGCAAGGCGGGCCGGCCGGCGGCGGCGAGGGCCTTGACGACCGCTTTTCGCACGGCTATGTCGGGATCGGTCAATGTCTCGCTGAGGGCGCGCAGGACGCGGTTGTCGTCAGGGCCGACTTGCCGCAATGCCTGGACGGCCCTAAGCTGGATGGCGCAATCGGGTTCGAGCAGACAGCCGATCAGGGAGGGAATCGCCGCGCGCGCTTCCGGCCCCATCGCACCAAGTGCCTCGCATGCGCACCAGCAGACCATCTCGTTTTCCGCGTCCAGAGCGCGCAGAAAAATACGTCGGGCCTCCTCGCCGCGCGCGCCGATCTCATGAAGGGTCCACAAGGCCTTCAAGTTCCAGTTGCCGTCGAGATCGCGAACGTGAGGGAGAACACTGGGGGCCAGGACTTTCCCCTCACTCCCCATGTGTCGCAGCGCGTTGAGAATAACTTCGTGGACCTCGCCGTCCGGCAGCGAGAGGGCCAGACGCAGAACGTCCCGGCCTTCCGCACCCAGCTTCAGCAGCGTCTCGGCGGCGGTCCTCCTGATCCTGGGATCCTCGGCGAAATGCAGTACTCTCCTGAGCGCGGGGATCGCCTCGCGGGCAGCGGCACCCAGCGAGGGCAGACGCTCCATGATAGGGGTAGCCAACGCGGCCTCCTCCCTCAACAGCAGGATCAGTTGAGGCAGAGCGACCTTCCCCATTTCGAGCAGGGCCAAGCTCGCCTCAAGACGCAAAGAGTCCGAACGGTTGCCCAGGAATTTGCCGAGAGGATCGAGCGCCTCCGCCCCGAGTCGTTTGGCCAGCTTCGGGCTGCGGTCCCCCAGGCGGACGAGAGCGGCAGCCATCGCCACGCGGATGCACTGTCGCCGGTCGCCCAGGCCGTGGTGCAGGGCAGGCAGGACGATCTCGCGGCGGAGGGAACTGCCGTCGGGCAGAGGGGAGTCATCGACGATGCCGAGGACGTCCGGTCCCAGTTGACCCAGCGCGCCCGCTGCCGCGATGCGGACGTCTTCCGCCGGGTCTTTCAGGCGTTCGCAGAGGGCGAGGACAACCTCGCGCTGGACGATTTGGATATGTCCCAGGGCCATCGCCGTAGTCTGGCGGACATGGTCGTTGGGATGTTTCAGAGATTCGAGTAGCTGGGGAATGACTGCCCCGGCATGATGGCCAAGCGGCTTCAAGATGGCAACGGCTGCGTGAGACCGAGTCGCCTCCTCGTTGGATAGTTCTTTCGCCATGGCCCGCACCACATCGAGGCGGCAGGCCGGTCTTCCTTCCAGGAGGGTTGCCGCATGAAATCGGACATGGACGATCGGATGTTTCAGCGCTTCGAGCAGTTGCGGCAAGGCATCGTCGGCTTGCCGGCCATACCCCTGCAAAGCGAGCAGGGCGGCGGCGGAAACCTCTTCATCCTCATCAGACAGTGCTTTCACCACGGCCAGCATGACGCGGCGGCGCGGCGGGACCATCCTGGTGAGAACACCGATGATGCAGGGACGACCTCCCTCCTTTTTCTCGGCCAGTGCCTTCATCAAATCGGGGAGAAGTTCGTCCACGGCGGCCGGGGATTCATGCAGTGCCCGTGCGGCCTTGCAGCGGATCTGAGCTTCCGGATGACGCAAGCCATCGAGCAGCAGAGGGAAGGCGTCTCGTCCCCCTGACGCTGCCTGATCGAGAATGCTCGCGCGCAACTCAGGGCTAGCGCTGGCGAAGGTCTGCCGCAGGGCGGCAATGCCGGGTTGGCCCAGGGCGGCCAGCGTCGAGGCGGCATAGCCGCGGTCTTCCTCCTCGCGCAGCCGTTCCACCAGCAGCGGCAGCCCGCCCGGCGGGACCCCGATCTTCGCCAATGCGTGGAAGGCATAAATGCGCACGACCCGATCGGGGTCGTGGACAAGCTGCAGGAGTTGCGGCACGGCGCTGGCCGCCTCGCGTTGCAAGCCCCCGAGGCCCAACACCGCCGCGGCGCGGACTTTCGCCGATTCGTCTTTGAGCGCGTTCCTGAGCGGCGGCAAGAACGTCGCGTCCACTAACGAAAAGTGCTCACTGCTTTGGGGCTGATTGGTCTGTCCGTACTCACGAATCCGCTCCAGAAGCAGCGGAACGCAGCGGGTTCCGAGGCGGGCGGCCTCAATAGTGATTGAAGGAGAAGGAGGCCAAATGAATTGGAGCTGTCCTAACCGAATATGCGGTACCAGGAGCGGCACAACCTCCGGAGCGTCGGGGGCGACATGATACAGCGCCCTCAGGACGTCGAGGGGCAGCTTGTGGTCCTCGTCGCGCGGGGCCTTGAGAAGTGCCGCGACGGCCGGTTTGCCGAAGGGACCGACGCCCAGAGCGGTGGCGGCGCGACGGCGAGTGCGAGCATCGACGCTTTGCAACTCGCCGCTCCACTGGAGCAGCGTCTTGCCGCGAAAGACAAGCGGAGCGGCCGGCTTCTCTCCGCAAGGAGCGTTGCCGGCTGCCAGCAGCAGAAGGGGAAGACACGTCAGGCAGACAGGGCGCATGGAAGCCTCCTGCTTCGAGGACCCGTGATGGAGCATCCCTTGCTCGCGAACAAACGATGACGGTAAGCATACCTGGACTGGGCCAGCACGGGGAAGAGCATCTGTCCGGCTGGCCCCCTCCCCTCGTTTGTCCTCCCCTCGTCCCCTCGTTCCCACGCAGAGCGTGGGAACGAGGAGAGGGGAGTAGAGCGTGGGAACCAGGAAAGCCGCTCCCTTGCGGTCGCGGTTCGTCAGGCTGGAAGAAGCCGCTCCCTTGCGGTCGCGGCTCGTCAGCAATCGCGTCGAGTCAGCAGGCGCGGCGCGCCAGTGGTCACGGCTTCTCCAGCACTCGCCAGGCCGCCGTCCGAACGGCGCGCAACTCGTGCTTCAGCAGCGGCCGCAGAAACGCGCGGACGTCGTCCTGTACTCCGTCGAGCTTGCACAGGGCCTCCTGGGCGGCAGAGCGGGCGTCCTCGTCGCGCAGGAGTTGAGCCAGGACCGGCACGACCTCGCGCGTGCGCTCTTGCTTCCACAGCGCCAGGCACGCCTCGACGCGAATGTTGCCGTCCTTGCCGTCGAGCATCACGCCACGAAGGACGCGCTTCCCTTCTTCCTTGTCGCCGAGGCGATGGAGCGCACAGGCAACCGCGAGACGCACGCTGTCGGCGCGGTCCCGCCTAGCGCTTCGTAGAGCAGTCCGCGCGGGACCGCCTACCATGCCGAGGGCTTGGACCGCCGTCTTTCTCACCGTCTCGTCGGGATCGGTCAGCGTCTCGATGAGGGCCGGCAGGACGCGCCGGTCATCCGGGCCGATTTGCCCCAGTGCCTGGACCGCCGTGCGGCGCATGTCCGCCTGCGGTTCGAGAAGGCAACCGAGAAGCGCTGGGATGGCGCTTCGGGCTTCCGATCCCATGTCGCCAAGGGCATCACAGGCAATCGTGCGAATGGCCTCGTCCTCGGCGTCCAGGGCGCGGAGGAAGACTGTTCGCGCTGCCTCGCCTCGGGCGGCGATGGCCCGGAGCGTTCGCAGACCCTCGATGCTCCAGTCGCCCTTGGCATCACGAGAGAAGCGGAGGACGTTGGGAGCGAGAGCTTTTGCCTCAGGCCCAGCGATTTGCAGAGCCTTGAGGATGGGCTTGTGAAGGGGGTTATCCGGCAGCGCGAGGGCCTCACGCACCACGCCCTGTCCCTCCTTACCAAGTTTCAGCAAGGTCAGGGCCGCCTGCTCCTTGAGGTCCGCGGACACGAAGGAGTGCAGCCGATACCCCAGCGTGGGAATCGCCTCACGGGCATCCGGACCAAGCCTGGCCAATAACGCCATCACCTTGGCCGACAGGGGTGTCTCCAGTTCGTACAGCGAAAAGCGGAGAAAGGGCAGAGCGGGCAAGGCTGCCTTTCCCATCCTGGTCAGGGCGGCGACTGCCAGGCTACCCTGTTCGAGAGAACGCGTTTCCAGGAGGTAGCCGAGTGGATCAAGAACCTCCATACCGAGTTGCCAGGCCAGCCCCTCGCTACGATCGCCGAGTTGGACGAGAGCGGCGGCCATCGCGACGCGGGTTGCCTGATGCTTGTCGAGCAGGCCGTCGCGCAGGGCCGGCAAGACGATCTCGCGCCTGATGGTGCCACCTGGAACAGGAGCCTCATCGACGATCAAGATTGTGTCCGTGCCAAGGCTGCCGAGGGCGTCCGCGGCGGCGACCCGCACGTCGTCCTCGGGGTCTTTCAGGCAGCCACACAGGGCGAGGACGATATCACGGCGGACTCTGTGCATTTGGCCCAGGACCGTTGCGCCGTTGATGCGAACATGGGCTTTTCGATGTTTCAGGGGCTCGAGCAGTTGCGGGAGGGCCACGCACGCATGAGGGCCGAGGGAACTCAGTTCAGAGGCGGCTCTACAGGAGACATCCGAAGCCTCGTCGAACAGGGCGTTGGCCAATGCCAGCACAACGTCGCGGCGCGGCGGCACAATCTGACCGAGGGCGCTGATGAGGTTATACCGGGTCATCGCATCCCTGTCGTCCAGCGCCTGTATCAGTTGCGGCTGGACCTCATCGAGCGCGGCCGGAGAAAGCTTCAGTGCGATTGCGGCGTACTCCCGCACGGTACTTTCCGGGTCTCGCAAGCCGTCGAGCAAGAGGGGGAACGCATCTCGGCCTGCCCCAAAACCCCGTGCGAGGATCGTACAGCGCAGCGCCGCATCGGCTCCCGCGAAACGCTGTCGAAGGAACGCGAGGCCGGGCTTGCCCTGGGACGAAAGAGTTGAGACGGTCTCATATACATCGTCGCCTTCTCTCAAGCGCTCGGCGAGGACAGGGAT
>JBBRIK010000295.1:0-6699 GCA_038221045.1 Gemmatales bacterium | reverse complement strand
AGATCGAGCGTCTGCAGAAGCTCATCAAGGAGTTGCAGGACAGCGAACACGGACAGCGCAAGGACTACGAGAACTTCCTCACCAACCTCAGCGTCGAATAACTCTTCTCTTGCCGCTTGCGGCGTAGCGGTCTGACCCGCTACGCCGCAAGCGGCAATCAAGGAATCCATCCATGCGAAAATCGTATCTTGCGGCCGGGGCCGTCCTCGTGGCCGCCGTGGCCTGCTTTACCCTGGCGAACTTCTCGTCCGCCGAGAACCGCGCCGCCGAAGTGAAAGAAGCGTCGAAATCGCCGACCGCGGCTCAACTGCCCATCGGTCAGGTGGTCCTGTTCTCCTCCGGCGTTGGCTACTTCCAGCGCGAAGGGACCGTCGAGGGGACCCAGCGCATCGACCTGAGCTTCCCCACCCAGGACATCAACGACCTCATCAAGTCGATGACCCTCCGCGATGTGGACGGCGGACAGATCAACGCCGTCACCTACGACTCCAACGTCCCCGTCGATCGCACCCTGCAAAGCTTCGCCATCAACCTGGCGAGCAATCCCAGTTTCAGCGCCATCCTCAACCAGGCGCGCGGCGAGAAGGTCGAAGTCACGCTTCAGCAGGCCAACGCCACCCAGCCCGGCACCATGACCGGCAGCATTGTCGGCGTCGAGAACAAGAAGGTCGCCGTCGGCAAGGACGTCGTCGACGTGGAGTGCCTCAATCTGTGGTGCGCCGACGGCATGCGTTCCGTGAAGCTGGCGGAAGTGCAGCGGGTGCGTTTCCTCAATGCGATCATGGAGAGCGAGTTCCGCAAGGCGCTCGAAACGCTGGCTCAGGGACACGACTCGCAGAAGAAGGCCGTCAGCATGCACTTCGCCGGCCAGGGCAAGCGTCAGGTGAAGGTCGGCTACGTCATCGAAAACCCCGTCTGGAAGACCAGCTATCGTCTTGTGCTGCCCACGCTGACCGCCAAGAAGGACGAAGTTAAAGCCGAGAAGGAGGAGAAGAAGGCGGAGGAGAAGAAGCCTTACTTGCAGGGTTGGGCAGTGGTTGAGAATCAGACGGATGAGGACTGGAATGGCGTCCGCATGGCTTTGATCTCGGGCCGGCCCATCTCCTTCCAGATGAACCTCTATGACGCGCTGTTCATCAAGCGTCCGGTGGTCGAGCCGGAACTCTTCGCCTCGCTGCGGCCCGTCACCTACTCCGGCGGGCTGCTGATGGATCGGCCGAAACTGGCTGCGGTCGCGCCGGGCGAAGCGCTCGATGAACTCACTGCGAGTACCGCGCGAGACAAATCGAAGAGCGATGGGAAAGAGATGAAAGAGGCGCTGCAGAAATCCGTGCGCCAGCAGGTCAACGGGGCGGACTCCTACGCATTCCGCAAGAGTCTCGCTGCGGACCTCGACCTGGGCAAGAGTGTAAGTTCGGCGGCGTCGGCATCGAAGCTGGGGGATTACTTCCAGTACGCCATCGACCACGCCGTCAACCTCCCCCGCCAGAAATCCGCCCTCCTGCCCATCGTCGGCAAGGACGTCGAAGGCGAACGAGTCTCCATCTACAACGAACGCACCCATCCCAAGTTCCCGCTGCTCGGCCTCGTCTTCAAGAACACGACGGGCATGCACCTGACCCAGGGACCGATCACTGTCTACGAAGGATCGACCTACGCTGGCGACGCCCGCATCCTCGACCTGCAGAAGGACGAACGCCGTCTCCTGAGTTACGCCATCGATCTGGGGACGGAAGTGCAAGCGGTGCCGCACTCGGACAACGGCCGCATCACCTCCATCAAGGTGGTCAAGGGGATCATCTACACGACGACTAAGGTCAAGGACAGCAAGACCTACACCATCGCCAACCGCAACGACACCGACCGCCTCGTCCTCGTCGAGCACGCCAACCGCACCGACTTCAAGCTCACCAGCAAGGACAAGCCCTGGGAGACAGCGAGCGACGTGCATCGTTTCAAGGTGACAGCCCCCGCGGGGAAGACGACGGATTACACGGTCAGCGAGGAGAAGGACTTCGGCTCCTCCGTGACGTTGACCAACAGCGACGATCAGAACATTCGCATCCTCGTCAACGAGAAGGTCACCAGTCCCGCCATCAAGACGGCCCTCGAACGCGCAATGACGCTGCGAGGCAAGTTGTCGGTGACGCAGCGTGAGATTCAGCAGCAGGAGCGGCAACTGCTCGTCATCACCAACGATCAGGATCGTCTGCGCAAGAACCTCAAGGAGATGCCTCCCGAGGCGGTTGCCTACAAGCGGTATCTCAAGAAGTTCGACGATCAGGAGACGGAGATCGAGCGTCTGCAGAAGCTCATCAAGGAACTGCAAGACAGCGAACACGGACAGCGCAAGGACTACGAGAACTTCCTCGCCAACCTCAGCGTCGAATAACTCTTCTCTTGCCGCTTGCGGCTTTGCACATCTCTGCAAAGCCGCAACGGCCCCTCCTCTCACAACCTCGGATCAATCGGTTCGCTCTCCAGGGCGAGCAGCGCGAACACGCACTCGTGAACGCGCCGCAACGCCTCCTGGCGGACGAAGCGCTCCAGCGCCTCGACGCCCAGCGCGAACTCGCGCGCCGCCAGCGAGCGTTTGTGTCCCAGGCCGCGCTGGCGCAGCCGATCGAGGTGTTCCGGCATCGTGTAGTCCGGGCCATAGATGATGCGCAGATACTCGCGGCCTCGGCACTTCAGCGCCGGCTGCACCTTGTCGCGGCCCGTCGAGGCCGGCACGAAATCGAGCGGCTTGACGACCATGCCCTCGCCGCCGCGTCCCGTCAGTTCCTCCCACCAGCGGATGCCCTCCTCCCTGCTGGTCTCACTCGTCAGATCGATGAGCCGGCACGGCGTCGCGGTCAGCACGCCCTCAGCGGCCCGGCACAGCTCGGCGAGCTGCTCCATGTGCCAGACATGGTTCTTGTCGATGTGGACGGCACCCTCGGAAGCCAGCAGATGAAACGGCGCGAGCTTCAGATCGCCGACGGAATGCACCGGCCAGCAGTATCGGCGATAGGCAGCGGTGAACGCCTCGGCATCCTTCGCCTTTTCGTCGAAGCGTGCCAGCAGTTCGCCGGCCCCCGGCTGCTCGCTCGACTGATGCAGGGCGGTCACGGCTGCCGGCAAGGCGGCACGCGAGGCCGAGCCGACGGCGGCATACTGCTGGCGGAGCAGAGCCTGAGCCTTGGCCGACCACGGCATCAGCTCGCAATCGAGGACGAACCAGTCCGAGCGGAATCGCTCCCAGAAGCCGGCCCGATCGAGAGCGGCGCGGACGATGGCGAACAGTTCGCCCTCCACAACGGCATCGTCGAAGAAGCGCCGGCCCGTGCGCGTGAAGCAGACGCCCCCGAGCGGATCGTCGATGCCGAACCGCTGGTGCGCGGCCTCGGCGTCGCGACAGATCGCAACGATGGCGCGCGATCCCATGTGCTTTTCCTGGCAGACGACCTGTGACACACCCCTGTCACTGTAATAGGTGAACGCCTCGGCCGGATGTTCGAGCAGTCCGGGCGCCCGGCTCGTCTCCGTCGGCGACATCGTCGGCGGCAGGTAGACGAGCCAGCGGGGATCGAGCGCGAATCGGCTCATCACTTCGAGGGCCGCCCATGCCTGCTCCTCACGCACCGTCACCCGGCCATGCAGCCGGGTCTCGACGATACGCTTGCCGACGACATCGTCGAGGTCGAGCAGATCATCGGCGGGCGCGGGCGTGACCGGCGTCAGCGGCCGGACCGGCTCGCAATAGGTCATTGCGGCCGGCACGCTCACCACTTCCCGTTCGGGATAGCGCAGGGCGGTCAGCTTGCCGCCGAAGACGCACCCGGTGTCGATGTTGATCGTGTTATTGAGCCATTCCGCCTCGGGGACTGGCGTGTGGCCATAGACGACCGTCGCCTTGCCGCGATACTCCGCCGCCCAGTTGAGGCGGACCGGCAGGCCATACTCGTCGGTCTCGCCCGTCGTCTCGCCGTAGAGGGCGAAACTGCGCACCTTCCCCGACGCCCGGCCTTGCAGGTCCTCGCGCAGTCCCGCATGCGCCACGACAAGCCGGCCGCCATCGAGGACGTAATGGCTGAGCAGCCGATCGAGGAACGTCCCGGCTGACTTGCGGAACTCCTCGCTCTCGGATTCAAGCTGGTCGAGAGAGGCTTGCAGACCATGCGCTACCTTGACGTTGACGCCGCGCAGTTTCCGGCACAGCTTCTGATCGTGGTTGCCGGCAACGCACAGGGCGCGGCCCGCCTCGATCGTGCGCATCACCAGCCGGAGAACGTCGGGAGTGCCCGGGCCGCGATCGACGAGGTCGCCGACGAAGACGATCTTGCGACCCTCCGGATGAATGAGGATGCCGTCGGCATCGAGCATGTAGCCGAGCTTCTGAAGCAGCGTCATCAGCTCGTCGAAGCAGCCGTGAATGTCGCCGACAATGTCGAAAGGTCCGGCCTCATGGCGGCGATCCGTCCACAGGGGCGTCCGCTCGACAACGGCCTGCTCGATCTCCTCGACGCCGGACAGGACGTGAACAGCCTTGAACCCTTCGCGCTGAAGCGAGCGCAGGGCCTGGCGCAGGAGACGGACGTGGCCGCGAACGACGTGTGGCCCGAAGTCGCGGTCGGGGCGCTGCAGGTTGCGCGTGATGCACAACTCGGCCGGCACATCGAGAACGATGGCGCTGACGAGGTAGTGATACTTCCGCGCCAGTTCGAGCAGCGGCTTGCGGGCGTCGGCCTGCACGTTGGTGGCATCGACAACGGTGAGCCGTTTGCCGGCCAGGCGTTTGGAAGTGACATAGTGGAGCGTCTCAAAGGCGTCCTGGGTCACCTCCTGGTTCGTCTCGCTGTCGCCGACAAGGGCGCGGAAGTAATCGGACGACAACACCTCGGTGGGTTTGAAGTGCTTGCGCGCGAAGGTCGATTTGCCGGAGCCGGACGGCCCGATGAGAACGACGAGAGACAGTTCGGGGATGGTGATCTTCATCCGTCCCCTCCCTCCTCGCAACGCTGAATCGCGTCATCGACATCGATACGATCCCCCAGCGCTTCGCGGACTCGCCGAAGCGCCGGAAGCAACCGCGGGTCGGCAAGTTCTTCGGCCGCTTCGACGGCGAACTGGTGTTCGTCGTTGGCGAGGAGTCGCTCGGGTTGGAGTTCTTCCAGCAGACTATTCAGGACTCGACCATCCTTGCGGCGCGCCAGGCCTACCATCGCCTCGCCAGCCGTCGTCGAGTCGTCATCGTGAAGGCGACGTACCAGGGCTTCGCGGAGGGCCGGTGTATCCAATTCAGTTTGCGAACCCAGGGCGAATGTGGCCCAATCACGGACCTGCGCGCTGCTATCCTCGCTCAGCTCGATGAGGGCCTGAATCGCCTGTTCGGAATCATGTCCGGCAAGCGCGTAGGCGACGCTGTATCGGACATCATCATCCGGATGGTTCTTGAACCGCAGGACGTGCTCAACGCAACGGGCGTCCCCCAGATGACCGAGAGCGACGAATGTGGAGGAGAGTACCTCTGGTGCTTGCTCGTATTCCAGCAAAGCGATGAGAATGTCCATGCATTCATCTGGGAACGCTCGCTTCGGCACGCCGAGTTGGCCCAGGATGTCGGCACCAAGGATTCGTTCCGCGCCACACTCACTCACACAGAGCCGGCATGCTGCATCCAGCACCTCTTGAGTTGCGCGAAGGTGCAACAGGACAACGAACTCCCAGCGCGGCTCTTCCTCTGTGGCCAGGGCCGCAGAGATCACATCGGCCGTCGTCCTGGGATCCGCCCGCGCCTTTCTTGTTCGGTCGGCACAGTCACGCCACAGAGAGGCGAGAATGTCAGACATGAGTGAACACTCCCATCTGGGTCGGCGGACCGACTTCGACGTCCTCAGAACCGATGGGCAGGAACCGAACAGTGTAGCCATGTTGCTGTGCCGCCCTCTCTGCCCATGTCCGAAACTGCGCTCGCGTCCACTCGAAGCGATGGTCGGCATGTCGCATCTTGCCGGCCGGCAGACCCTCGAACTTGACGTTGTACTCCGCGTTCGGCGTCGTCAGGACGACGAAGCGAGGACGGACGCACTCAAACAGTACTCGCTCGAAAGCCGTCAGGCGCGGCGGATCGAGATGCTCGATCACCTCGACGACGGCAGCGGCGTCGAAGCCCTCCAGACGCCGATCGCGATAGGTCAGCGAACCGTGCAGGAGACGGGCGCGATCGCGCACGCGCTCCGGCATCCGGTCGAGACGCTCGCGGGCGATGGTCAGGACGCGCGACGACACATCGACGCCGGCAATCTCGCTGTATGCGGGGTCCTTCAGCAGCAGCCGCATCAGCTTGCCCTCGCCGCAGCCGAGGTCGAGGATGCGCTTTGCTCCACTCTCTTTCAGCACGGTCGCCACCGCGTTGAGGCGCTGCTCGTTGAGCGAGAGCGGTTTCTCGATGGTCTCTTCCGCCTCGTCGGCCGTCTCCTCGCTTTCGCCGGTCTCCTCGGCCAGATGGGCCAGGGCGCGACGGTGGATCAGATAGCGGCGCACGATCAACTCACGCGATGGGTGGGTTTCCAGCCAGCCATCGCCGCGCTTGAGCAGCTTGGCCACCTCGTCCTCGCCGACCCAGTAGTGCTTGTCGTCGTCGAGGACAGGAACGAGGACGTACAGGTGGCTGAGCAGTTCGTGGAGCCGGCATACAGCGTTGAGCGTGACGGTGTG
>JBBRIK010000294.1:0-6705 GCA_038221045.1 Gemmatales bacterium | reverse complement strand
GAGGCCAATCTGGAATATCTTCGCTCCCTCTCCGAAGCGTGGCGGGCCGCCAGCGAGATTGCCGGCTTGCTGCTGGAGGATTCATGGTTCTCACCCTCCGAACCGTGTGCCGTCCCGATCGGCGTTCTGAGAGGGAGGGGGAAGGAGCATGGGCGATCCGGCGATACTCCTCACAGGAGGCCGGCGACATGAAGGTGACTCTTGTTCCTGCTTCCGTCTCCCCTGGTGAGGGGCAAGGGTCGTACCTGACCTCGTACCTCATTGACGGGACCCTTGCCGTCGATGCGGGGAGCCTCGGTTTCTACCTGGAACCCCACGACCAGGCTCGGGTCCGGCACGTCCTGCTCTCCCATAGCCACATCGACCACCTCGCCTCGCTGCCGGTCTTCGTCGAGAACGCCTATGAGGGCCGGTCGGACTGCGTGGTGATCCACGGCAGCGAGGCGGTGCTGGACTGCCTTCGACGAGATATTTTCAACGACCGTGTATGGCCTGACTTCTTGCGTCTCTCGACCGAGGCGGCCCCGTTCCTGCGGCTGTCGCCCCTGGAAGCCGGCCAGCCTGTGGACCTGGAGGGGCTGCGAGTCACTCCGATCCCCGTCAACCACATCGTGCCGACGTTCGGGTTCATCATCGAGGGGAAGGAGGCGGCCATCGTCATTTCCTCGGACACCGGCCCAACGGAAGCACTCTGGGAGCGCGCCAACGAGGTGGCGAACCTCAAGGCCGTCTTTCTGGAAGTGGCCTTCCCCAACGCGATGGCCTGGCTGGCCGGCGTGTCGAAGCACCTCACCCCTGCACTGTTCGGCCAGGAGGTCGCCAAGCTGGGGCAGCGCGTGCCGGTCTTCGCCGTCCACATCAAGCGGCGCTACCAGGCTCAGGTCGTGGCGGAACTGAAGGCGCTCGGCCTGCCCGAAGTTCGGCCCGGCGAAGCTGGCACGACCTACGAGTTTTGAGGCCGGCTCCGCCATCGTCCTCATGATGGTGGGAGAAGGCACATTGGTAGCCCAGAGTAAGCCGGCGAACGTGTTCATTCACCAGGTCCGACTTCGGAGAGAAGGGATGTCAGGCACATCGAGCCGGTCGTTCAAGATCCACGGTATGGATTGCGCCGAGGAGGTGGCCGTCCTCAAGCAAGAGGTCGGCCCCGTCGTCGGCGGTGAGCAGGCACTGTCGTTCGACATACTCAACGGCAAGATGTCTGTCGCGGGTGCGGAGAACGTCTCCTCAGAGACCATTCTCCAGGTCGTTGCCCGCAGTGGCCTTCGCGCGGAACTGTGGCGAGAAGGGGCCGGGCAAGATCCCTCCGACTCCAGTTTCTGGAGTCGTCGCGGCAGGACCATTCTGACGGCCGTGAGCGGCGGGTTCATCCTGGCAGGATTTCTCACGCACGTTGCCCTGGCGGCCAGCCTGCGAGCCGCGCTCGGCTCCGAAGCTGGGGGGGAGGCTTTTGTCCCCGTGGCGTCCGCCGTCCTTTACTCCTTCGCCATCCTGGCCGGCGCGTGGTTTGTCCTGCCCAAGGCGTGGTTCTCCCTGCGTCGGCTGCGGCCCGACATGAATCTGCTGATGACCGTCGCCGTCCTGGGGGCTGTGGCTCTGGGGGACTGGCTTGAAGCCGCGACGGTCGCCTTCCTGTTCGCTCTATCGCTGGCCCTGGAATCCTGGAGCGTGGGCCGCGCCCGCCGGGCCGTCGAAGCCCTTCTTGACCTGACCCCGCCCAGCGCCCGCCTGTTGCATGAGGATGGCCGCGAGGAGGAATTGCCGCCCGCTCAGGTGCCGCCCAGGTCGCGCATCCTTGTCAAGCCCGGTGAGCGAATCCCCCTCGATGGCGAGGTGGCGAGCGGCAGCAGCGCCGTCAACCAGGCTCCTATCACTGGCGAGAGCGTCCCAGTGCAGAAGCAGGCTGGCGACACAGTATTTGCGGGGACGATTAACGGCGACGGCGCTTTGGAGGTCAAGACGACCAAGCCCGCGGGCGACACCACCCTGGCCCATATCATCGGAATGGTCGGCGCAGCCCAGTCCCGGCGAGCGCCCTCGGAGCAGTGGGTCGAACACTTCGCTCGTGTCTACACGCCCTCGGTCCTTGTATGTGCCATCCTCCTCGCCCTGGTCCCACCGCTGCTGGGCGGCAACTGGGGCGAGTGGTTCTACCGTTCCCTGGTACTGCTGGTCATCGCTTGCCCCTGCGCGCTGGTCATATCAACTCCCGTGAGCATTGTCGCCGCTCTTGCCGCCGCCGCACGCAACGGCGTCCTCATCAAAGGTGGGCTTTACATCGAGTTGGCAGGCCGGCTGAAGGCCATCGCGTTCGACAAGACTGGCACGCTGACGGAAGGCAAGCCGAAAGTAGTCGAGGTCGTCCCGCTCAACGGCCACACCGAGGCCGAGTTGCTGGAGCGTGTTGCTGCTCTGGAAGCACGCAGCGAGCATCCCATCGGTGCGGCCGTGCTCCTCTACGCGCGCGAGAATGGGGTGCCGGTCAGGCCGGCGGAGGACTTCCAGATCATTCCAGGCCGGGGGGCGACGGGCCGTTTCAATGGCGACGTATTCTGGCTGGGGTCGCACCGCTATCTGGAGGAGCGGAAGCAGGAAACCGAGGAGATCCACCAGCGGCTGGAGGCTATGTCGGCAGCCGGCCGCACGGTTGTCGTCGTGGGCAACGAACGCCATGTCTGCGGCCTGATCGCCGTGGCCGACACTCTCCGACCAAACGCCAGAAAGACCGTGGAGGAGTTGGTCCGTGGGGGTGTGGCGCATCTCGTCCTGTTGACGGGGGACAACAACGCCACCGCGCAGGCCGTGGCGCGTGATGCGGGAATCAAGGAAGTCCGGTCGGAACTACTCCCGGAAGAGAAGGTCAAGGCCGTGGAGTCGCTGCTTGAGAAGTATGGCTTGGTGGCGATGGTCGGCGATGGGGTCAACGACGCTCCGGCCCTGGCGCGGGCGACGCTGGGCGTGGCGATGGGAGCAGCAGGGACGGACGCGGCCATCGAGACGGCGGACGTGGCCCTGATGTCCGACGAACTGTCGCGTCTCCCCTGGCTGGTGCGGCATTCGCGGCGGACCCTGGCGATCATTCGGCAAAACATCGTGTTCGCGCTCGGAGTCAAGGCGGTCTTCGTGGCACTGACCATCGCCGGATATCCCTCCTTATGGGCGGCCATCGCTGCCGACACCGGCGCATCCGTCCTGGTCATCTTCAACGGACTGCGGCTGCTGAGGAAACGCGACGATTGATCGTCGTACCGTTTAGCTAACGCGGCGTCCGCGCACGCTATGCGGGAACAACGTCTTCTGCACGAGGTTCCCCGACTCATCGAACGGCAGCGCTTGCGCTTCTCCCGCAATCTCCAGATGCGGGTGACTGCGCACCTCTTCCAGCAATGCCGGCGACACCCACAACTCGGCCAACTCCAGCGTATTCGCGATCACCGCCATCCTGACCGCGTCGCGATTGGGCTGCCAGCACGTCAGAAAGCCATTCTCGATGCACTCCTGATCAGTCGCAAAGGCGATGGGCAACTTCGAGCGCCAAAGGAAACACGCCGTCAGGTTGTTCATCCGAAACGGCACCGGATCGATTGCGCTCAGCAGACGCTCCGTCGTCAGGTCCGCGATGCCGACGCCGGTGCCGTTGCCGTGGCTCTCGGGGGACAGATCGAGAGCGCAGATGCGGGTGATCCTCGGCTTCTCGAACTCCTCCTGCCCCTCGATCAGCAGCCGGCCGACGACGTTGGGATCGATGCCGGCCCCCGAGTAATTCTTGCCAATCTCGCCGATGAGCAGCAGATCGAGTTGATCGAATGGCAGACGGCCCATGATCTGCTTCGCTCGCTCCAGCAGACCCGGCTCGACCTCGAAGAGGTTCTCGCGCTCGACGACCTCGAGGTGGGCCGTCTCCTCACGCGCATTTTCGAGAATGGCCAGTCCGGCCAGGAACGGCGTCTTGTCGAGGATGACCTTCGCCGTCTCGGGCAGCATGTCGCGCAGACCGCGAAAGCCCCAGCGATGATGCTGAGCGGCCCCATCGCGCTTGCCCAGCCCAATCACCAGCATCTTCGTGATGCCGCTCTCGAATCGGCCTCGAAAGTCGGTATGGGCCTTGACGCGCGCTATCGTGACGACCGCGTCGGCCTCCAGGGCGTTGCGGTCCCACCAGACCGGTTCGCTCCAACTGTTGACGCCAATCTGCACGGCCGTCATGTCGGTTTTGACCGCGACTCCGAGTTTCTCCTCACTGACGCCGTACTCCGCGAGCAACTCGCGCTGTCCCTCCGGTGTTGCGCCGCCGTGCGATCCCATGGCGGCAACGACGAGCGGCTTCGCGCCGGCTTCCTGAAAGACCTCCAGGGTGGCGCGAACGATCGTCGAGAGGTTGGCGATGCCCCGACTGCCGACACCGACGGCGACGCGATCGTTTGGCCGCAATCGGGCCAGGACGCCGGATTGCCGCCAGCGATGCTTCACCTCGCCGGCGACATCCTCGACGACGGATTGAGGCGCGATCTGGCGAATGGGAGTCATGTTGGGGAATGCAACAGAGGTCATGGTAATGGTCCCGAGCGATGAGGCGGGAGAGGTGGACTAAGCATCCAGTATAGCCGTCGAGGAGAGAGGCGGCCAATCGGTGTGCAAGGCCAATTTGAGCACAGTCAAACTCAGGAATGTGAGCGATCTTGCCCAGGAGAGTGTGCTGTCAACCTCGGCTTGAAACAACCGTGATAAGCGTGAGCGATGCATCTCGTGAAAGCAAAAGACCTTCTGATTTCCACTGCATTTTTCTTCAAGAACTGGCACGGTGGTTGCTTCTGAAGAGAACTGTTGGAAGCGAATCAAGATCAGTGTGGACAAGTACACGGATCGACACTAATATACAAATGACCTGAAAGAGACTGCGACTTTCGATCAACGTATTTCGGGTTATTCAGGAGGAACTCCCATGCTGGTACTGTCAAGGAAGTGCGGCGAGCGAATCATCATCTCCGAGCAAGAAATCGTCGTGACGGTGCTGGAGGTTCGTGGAGAGCAAGTGCGGTTGGGGATCGAAGCGCCAAGTAATATTCCGATCTATCGCGAGGAAATCTGGCAGCGGATCAAGACCCTGACGGAATCGGAAATCGCCGAGCCGGCAGGAGCGATCTAACAGGTTTACTCGACGATATCTTGCCGCTTGTGGCCCGACGCAATCGCGTCTGAGGCTGCAAGCGGCAAGACTGTTTTCAGAGGCTGCTGAATCGATGCCGCTTGCGGCTTTGCAAAGCCGCAAGCGGCGATGTTGCTATGGATCCTCAACCTCTCGGGGGAGGAATGATATCGCTGATGGGAGCAAGTTCGAGATGATCGGGCAATATGACCGGCTCACCTGATTCTTCCACATCCAGTTGGGTCACCGGACGGCCTGCGGGAGCGAATCCATCCGGCTCATCGAGCGGAACGGGTTCCTCACATGATTCGAGAATCGCATCATCCACCGCATCCTTCCGACCCACTCGCGGTGCTTCCTTCTGGCGGGCCACGGGCTTCTCTCTCGGTGGCTCGATATCCATCGTCTCCCAGCGAACCTTGTAGCGGGAATTGCCGATCGTCAATTCATCTTCCGCGCGCAGCCGGCCTTCCTGCACGCGAATGCCATTAATACGAATGCCATTCGTGCTGCCAAGATCGCGGACGACGAGATGATCTTCGACCAGGGCAATGCAGCAATGGCGGCGTGAGATTTTCCGCGATTCGATCTGAACGTCGCATTCGGGATGACGACCGAGCAACAGAATGGGCTTATCCAGAAGGATATTGGGACCATCCGTCAGGGCTATGAGCTGTGCAGGCATGTTGTGTCCACTCGTTGCCTGACGGGGAGCGGAGTTCCCCCAGAGTGTATGAATCGGCTCGCCCTTCTCATTTCCCGTAACTTCACAATCTGCTGAAGTATACCACCACTCCCACTCAACCCTCAAGCGCCGGCAAGAACTTTCCGATTCCGTCTGCCTCGCAGGTCCGGCTGTGCCGGGTCTACAAGTAACGATCCTGCAAGGGAGTCACGGTCAACGCCCGGCCGCGCGTCTCGCGGCAGGCGACCACTGCCGCATGAGCGGCGGCCAGCGTCGTGATGCAGGTGACGCCATGCAAAACGGCCGACGCCCGAATGCGGCCCTCATCGGTCCGCGCGCCCTGTCCGGAAGGTGTGTTGATGACCAGGGAAATCTCGTGGTTCTTCATGAAGTCGATCAGGTTGGGCCGGCCTTCCTGCACCTTGGGTATCTCGACGACCGGGATGCCGGCCTCACGCAGCGCCTTCGCGGTCCCGCGCGTTGACATGATCGAGAAGCCCAGTTCGACCAGGGCTCGCGCGATGGGGAGGACCTCTGTCTTGTCGCGGTCGGCGACCGAAACGAAAATCTTGCCCGAAAGCGGCAAGGTGCTGTTGGCCGCCATCTGACTTTTTGCGAACGCCATTGGAAAACTATCATCGATGCCCATGACCTCGCCGGTCGAACGCATCTCGGGACCGAGGATGATATCGACGCCGAGAAACTTGTTGAACGGAAAGACCGACTCCTTGACCGAGAAGTATTTCGGAGTCACTTCTTCATGCAACTTCAACTCGTCGAGCGTCTTGCCCACCATCACCAGAGCGGCAAGACGTGCGAGCGGTACTCCCGTCGCCTTCGATACGAACGGCACCGTACGGCTGGCGCGCGGATT
>JBBRIK010000293.1:0-6709 GCA_038221045.1 Gemmatales bacterium | reverse complement strand
GCTTCTGGAACGACGGAGCGGCCGAGTGCGCCTCCCGGCGCACTTCGAGGATGAACTCCAGTTCGCTGCGGTCGATCCGGCCATCCGCGAAGAATTCCTTGCGAATGATCTCGACCTCACGCTCGTCGATGGTGCCATCGGCAAGCAGGGCCGCCTTGCATAGGTTTCGCCAGTTCGCCATGACGTTCGTCCTCCGGGTCCACAGAGGCTACCAGACGGTTTCGCAATGACAAGCAGATTTTCGGAGAACTGTCCCGCGTTCTTGCCGCTTGCGGCTTGGCGGGCATCCGAGGAAGTGTGGGGAGAATGAAAAAGTGGGCGAAGGAGGATCCCCATGTAGCTACGAGCTACCCTCCTTCACCCGGTGAACAACGCCCCTCCCCAGAGGCGTTCATTCCGCATGGAAGGCCGGGACGACGCCGCTGATCGCGGTCTCGACCCCGGCCACTCCAACTATAGATCGTGACAGGCAGTTGTCAAACGCCGCGTCGGCGTGACAATAGAAGGGACGGACAGAACCTGTCCGCGCTATTGGTTGTCCTACGAGTAAGACTCGCTTCGGGACTTCGTCGCTTGCGGCGAACTCTCGGCATGTCGTTCGAGGAGACGCTTCCGTGCTGGATCTGGAGCGAGAGCAGCAGCATCACGGCCAGCAGTATGCTGACCTGTACGAAGGCGTCCAGGCGTTCAAGAATCGCTACGGGCTGCACGAGGTCCGCGTCCAGCCGCGCGACTCGCTCGCGGTCCGCCGCGACGGCGAACGCGAACAGGTTCAGGAACTCGTCAAGCGTTTCCGCGACATTCCCGACGATCATCAGAAACGCCTGCCCGCCCTGCTCAACAGCCTCGCTCAGCTCGAGCTGCTCATCGGCGAATTCGACGCCGCCCAGCAGGATTTCGACGAGGTCGCCGGCATCGTCTCCAATCACGACGAGCGCGCCGAGGCCCATCACAACACCTATCGCGCCGCCCTGGAACAGCGCGATTGGCCCGAGGCGCTCGCCGCTCTGCTGCGTGCCTGTACCCTGGCCCCGGACCTCTACGAGCCGTTCCCGCTGGCGCGCTTCGAGCCGAAGGCGATTCTCGGGGCCGGCGCGCTGGGGGTGACTTTCGAGTGTATCGAGCGCGGCAACGGCGACAGGATGGTCATCAAGGCGCTGCGGGAGGACACCCTCGACCGGCCGGCGGGACTGGTCCTGCACGAGTTGCAGTGGCTGCAAGAGATGGAGCAGCCGGCGCTGGCCCGCGTGCGCGAGACGGGCTTCGCGGATGGCAATCAGTCGCGGCCGTACCTGATCCTCGAACATTTCGAGGGCGTGACGCTGGCCGAGCATGTGCGCCGTCACGGCCCTCTCGATCCGGTTGACGCCCTGATTATCCTCTGGCCGATCGCGCGGGCCTTGCAAGCGCTGCATGTGCGTGGCGTCCTGCACCGCAGCCTCAGTCCCTGGAGCATCCTGATCCGCCGCCTCGAAGCCCCTGCGCCCCCGCCGGCGATGGAGATGATCGAGGACGACGACCTGGAGGATGAAGACGACTGGTCGCTCGAAGAAGGCGTGGAACTGGAACTGGACGAGGAGGACGAAGATTTTCTCGACGAGGAGGACGAGCCAGACGAGCTGGAGGAGCCGCAGCCGTTGCTGCCGCGCTGGCAGGCCCGGCTGATCGAGAGTTGTCTGTCGGTCAAGCGAGCCGCGCTCCATGCGGCGGCGAGCAGCCCGGCAGCGCGAGCGCAGACCGGGCTGGGCCGCAGTGTGGCTCGCTCGCTGGCCTACACTCCCTCCGAAGTCACAGGCCGGCCCAAAGGACTGGTCTGGGTCGGCCCTCATTCGGACGCCTTCTCCTTCGGCAAACTCTGCTGTTTCGCCCTGACCGGCTCGCCCGAGACGCCGGCGACGCCGACGAAGCCCGCTCCCGATGTGGACGTGCCGCCGGACCTGAAGACGGACTGGATGGCACTGATCCGCGATTGCACGTCGTGGACGATCAACGGCCGGCCCCAGCACTTCGGCGCTATCCTGCATCGGCTGTCGCAGATGCCCGGAGCGGACCCCATCGTCGATGCCATCGAGAAGCATTGCACCGAGCAGTTGCTGGACGACTACACGACCCGGCTGCGTCGCAACCCCGATGACGTTCGCTGTCTGTCCGGCCGGGCCGCCCTGTTCGCGCAGGAGAACAACCTCGAAGCGGCCCTGGAGGACTATGGCGAGGCCCTGAAACGCCGGCCTCACGACGCGAATCTGCTGCACCGCCGCGGCCAGGTGCTGCTCGACAATGGCGACGTCGATGCCGCCCTCGCCGACTTCACGCGGGCCGTCGAACTGGAGCCACGCAACATCGAGGGCTGGACCCTGCGAGCCGGCGCATACGTTCGCAAGGGCAATCACGACGGGGCCATCTCCGACTACGGCGAGGTGATCCGCCAGAACCCCAAGGACGACTCGGCCTACTTCGCGCGCGGCAACGAACACTATTCCAAGGGCGAGTGGGAGGAGGCCATCGCCGACTATACGTCGGTCATTCGGCTCGATCCGCAGCACCTGTGGGCGTTCGGCAATAGGGCCAAGTGCCGGGCGCATCTAGGCCAGCACGAGCAGGCCCTGGCCGACTTCGCCCAGCTCCTGAAGCTCGATCCCGGCAACGCGCGAGCCTACAAGGATCGCGGCGTGTCCATGCTGAGCCTGGGCCGCTATGACGACGCCATCGAGGAGTTCACGCGCGGCCTCGACAACGAGCCGTCGCTGGGACTGTACATCGAGCGCGGCCTGGCGCGGGCCGATCACGGCGATCACGAGCAGGCCATCGAGGATTTCACCAAGGCGCACGAACTCGATCCGCACAGCTCCTGGCCGATGATGTATCGCGGCAACAGTCACTGCGATCGCGGCGAACTGGACGAGGCCCTGATCGACCTGAGCGAAGCGATTCGCCTGGGGCCGGAAGTCGCGTCAGCCTGGTACAACCGCGGCAACATCTACGCGCGCAAGGGCGAGTTGGAGTTGGCCATCGCCGACTACACGAAGGCCATCGAAATCGATCCGGCCTACTATGGGGCGTACTTCAATCGCGGCAACGCTCATGCGGATCGCCAGGAATTCGAGCAGGCCATCGCCGACTACTCGAAGGCGATCGAAGGCGATCCAGGCGACGGAGCGGCGCTGAACAATCGCGGTAACGCCTATGCGGCCCACGGCGACCTCGACGCCGCCCTCGCCGACTTCGACGAGGCTCTGGAGTTGTCGTCCGAGGACGTCATCGCCCTGTTCAATCGCGGCAACACCCATAGCCGGCTCGGCGAGTTGGACGAGGCGATCGAGGACTTCACGGACGTCGTCCGCTTGCAGCCGAAACACGCGCGGGCCTACAACAATCGCGGCAACGCCCACTACGACCGCGACGAGATCGAGGAAGCGCTGGCCGACTACACCCATGCCGTCGAGAGCGATCCGATGTACGCGCGGGCGTACAATAATCGCGGCGATCTGCTGGCGGAAGTGGGCCGATTCGACGAGGCGCTGGCGGACCTGACGAAGGCGGTGGAACTGGATCCGAGTTATGTCGCCGCCTGGCGCAATCGCGCGAGCGCTCACGCCGCGAGCGGCAACTTCGACGCCGCGCTGTCGGACTATGCGAAGGCGATGGAACTGGCGCCGGCGGACGCGAGTCTCCTGATCGATCGCGCCGGAGTGCTTCAGCGCAAGGGCGACAAGGACGCGGCCCTGGCCGATCTGACGCGGGCCGTCGAGGCCGATCCCGCCTCCGGGCCGGCGTGGCTGGCGCGGGGCAATCTGCACGACGAGCGCGGCGATCTCGACGCGGCGCTGGCGGACTTCACGAAGACGATCGAGGTGAGTCCCCGGCTGCTGTCGGCGTATCACAATCGCGGCCGACTCTTCGCCCGGCGCGGCGACTATCAGGCAGCGCTCGACGACAACCTGGCCGCGTTGAAGGTGGATCCGGAGAGTTCGCGGACGCTGAACAACCTGGCCTGGTTGTGGGCGACGTGTCCGGTGGAAGCGCTTGGCGACGGCGCGAAGGCAGTCGAGCATGCGACGAAGGCCTGCGAGAAGAGCGGCTGGGCAGCGGCCGGCTATCTGGACACTTTGGCGGTCGCGTATGCGGCTTGCGGCAACTTCGAGGAAGCGGTGAAGTGGCAGGAGAAGGCGCTGGAACTGTGCGCGGAGAGTGAGAAGGCGGACTATCGGAGTCGTCTCGACCTGTATCGCGCCGGGCAGCCTTATCGCGAGAAGTGAGAGGGTCATTCTTGCCGCTTGCGGCTTAGCAAGCAGGACGATGGTATCGATATCGTGCGCCCCCGTAGCATAATGGATAATGCACCCGCCTTCTAAGCGGGTTCATGCAGGTTCGATTCCTGCCGGGGGTACTGGACATCACCCCAAGGCCGCGCGCCACTTGGCTTTACCCTTCCGCGTCGGAAGGTGCGGTTCGCGGAAACGAGGAATCCGGTAGACTACCGGGTTGCCGCTTCCCGGAGACCGCTGTTGATGACCCTTCGCATCCCTTCCCTCCGACGACACGCCCCCTCCAATCAGGGAGTCGTGGCCCTCAACGGCAAGGACGTTTATCTCGGCCCTTGGCCGATCTCAAGGCTCGCTATGACGCAACGATCGCCGAGTGGCTCGCCAGCGGGCGCGCCGTCGTTCCCGGCGTCAAGGCCAGCAAGGGCAAGATGAGCGGCAAGCGGAAGGGAGGTTGAAATGAGCGACGATGACTTTGGCCCCCTGCTCGGCAGTGCATTGGGACTTTTCTGCATCGTCAGCGCGTGTACGAACTGGAAGAGATTCTGGGGCAGTCCACTTGCTCGCCCTGTAATCGATGGGTTTGGCAAGACTGGCGCGCGAGTCTTCTACATCATCTTCGGGTTGGTCATTGTGGCACTCAGTAGCTACGTCTTCACTCTCAACCGGCGGTGAGGCGGAAGACATTCAGCGGGGAGAACCCCAAACATGATCGCATCCCGAGGCGATCAACTCGTCCACACCAGCAGCGACCGTGACGACCTCCGCACAATCGACCGCTGCGCCTTCACCCGTCTCGTCGCGCTGCACTGTCGCCTCTCTGGCCACGATCCGGACGCGCGCGACCTCGACCAGTGGCTCGCGTCGGTGTGGCCGATGGTGAGCGGGAACATGGAGCCGGCAAGGTGGGCAAGGGCGTATCTGATCGCGTGTGGGCTGGAGAGGGAGACAGAAGCGACACCGCGATGAGTGCGGGGGGAGACATTAACCCCAGATGCCCCTTACGCTGACGGCGGGCGAAGGACAGCAGATGGATGAGCGGGGAGGAGACCATGACGGAAGCGAAGTGGATGTTTTCCACCAACGCAACGCTTCTACTGGACCACCTCAGCGAAATCCGCCACCTCGATGATCGCAAGTTGAGGTTATTCGCGGTTGCCTGCTGCCGAGGAGTCTGGTTCTGGCTCGAACAGGAGCAGAATGAGCAAGCACTGCAAGCACACGAGCGGATAGCCGACGACTTGCCTGTAGAAGTCCACAGGGAACCACCGGTGTGGAACGCCTGGCCAGAGGTTCGTGTTACACCTGATTGGACAGGTTGGTCGTTTGCCGGCTATGCCGCAATGAAATCCGTAAGAGAAGCGGGGGAAACGAAAGGAGCAACCGACGCACTGTTATTACATGACATCTTCGGCAACCCTTTCCGCCCCGTCCTCCTCGACCCCTCCTGGCAGACGCCCACCATCCTTGCTCTGGCGACAGCCGCCTACGATACCCGCATCCTGCCTACTGGTGAACTCGACCTCTCCCGCCTCGCTGTCTTAGCCGACGCCCTTGAGGATGCGGGCTGCACCGACGCCGCCATCCTCGAACACCTGCGCGGGCCGGGGCCGCATGTGCGCGGATGCTGGGCGGTCGATTTGCTTCTGGGCAAGACGTGTTGTTCGTTCCCCCTCGACCAAAATCCCGAGAACGCGCCGATCCCGAGGTTTCCACACAGGAGCTTGTCAGCATGACGCACACTCTCCTTGCCCTGCTGCTCCTACTCTCCGACGTCCCCGCGCCGCTTCCCGCTCGAGTCCAGACGCTCGACCTGGGCAAGCTCACCTTCGCCGAGGCCCAGCGCCTCAACGGCAAGCCCGTCCGCATCGCGTTCGTCGTGGACAGCTTCCCCGAGGACATCGACGGCGAGACGCTGGTTGACGCCAAAGGCAAGGCAGACGCTTCGCCGTCCGTCCGCTTTCCTCGCGGCCTTGACCCCGGCAAGCTGACGGCAGGCCAGACGCTGACCGTGGAGGGGGTCGTCAAGACGAGGCTCTTCCCTGCTATAGTCGTTGGCGGGGTTCCGTTGTTCGATGAGGTTCGCCGGATTGAAGTGAGGGACGCGCGGCCGCTCAAGCCCTGAACGCGGCATTGCCTCCGTTCACGTTCGCTCGCGCGACGCCAGGGCCAGCAGGAAGGCCCCTCGCAGGACTACCGGGTTCCTGCTCCCCGACCCATCTCGAAACCCCCTTCCAGCAAGGCTCGAAACCCATCCCGGTAACTACCGGATTCCTACCGGCTCGACCCACGAAATACCGCAATTCTCGACACTCCTCGCTAATCCCGACAAGCCGCTCGCCCTTCGTGTCTCTGTTTCAAGGACTTACGATCAGTTTTGATGCGCGGGACTGGACAAAGTGGGGGTGAGCAGCTGCAATGACGGGAACACTAACCCCCGTTGCGCA
>JBBRIK010000292.1:0-6712 GCA_038221045.1 Gemmatales bacterium | reverse complement strand
GTCAGTTGTCAGAAGAGACCAACTCGGAAAGGCAGTGACGAAGTACCACCTTCGTCACTGCCTTTCCGAGTTGATTGTCAATCTCTCTGGCAACTGGCAACTGGCAAAAGACTGGCAACTCCTGGCTTGACCTGTCCCACGAACACGCTATAAGCCCCAATTCTGAAGGTAGGTTCGGGGAGAGGTTCTACCCGGATCCTGAGCCAGGCACTCTATAACCTGGCCGCGAGCAGAATCACTCAGGGAGGTCAGCGCGACCATGGAACGACCAGAGCGCGAGCGACAAGGACATCGACTACTGCCCCTGCTGCTAGCGATCCTGGCCCTCGGTGGGGCGGTCGCGGGAGGTCTCCTTGCAGCTCCACCTCGCGGCGACGGCAAGAAGCCGTCCAGGGCCGATAAGAGCAGCGGCGTCAAGCAGGCAAATTACGAAGGCGAGGCGGAAGACGACGACGCGCCGAAGAAGCCGGGTTACACACCCGGCATCGGCACCGATTGGCGTCCCGGCGGTCCCGCCGGCAAACCCGCCAAGCCGGATAGCCGGCAGGCCTCGCCCAAGTCGCTGGAAGCTCTCATCCGGACGGAGCCGCGCGAGCCGTTCCCGATGCCCCCAGAGTTGCAACATATCGACCTGACGAAGCAGACGAAGGACCAGGCGTCCGCCAAGAGCGACGGCTGCGTCTCCTGCCATCAGGGCGCGAAGGACATGCACTTCAAGGACACCCTGCACATCGGCTGCACCGACTGCCACGGCAGCGACGCCCAGCAGCACTTCCCCGAGGCCGGCTCGACGCGCTACTGTCCCGCCGCGCCGCCGTCGAAGAACCCAGGGGCGTGGCCCTCGTCGGCCAACCCCGTGCGCTCCTATACCTTGCTCAATCACGAGTCGCCTGACTTCATTCGCTTTGTCAATCCAGGCGATCTGCGCATTGCCCACATTTCCTGCGGCACCACGAATTGCCATGCGAAAGAGACCTTGCAGGTCCGCAAGAGCATGATGACCAACGGTTGCATGCTGTGGGGGGCTGCCCTCTACAACAACGGAGCGGTCCGGGACAAGAACCCGCGCTACGGTGAGGCCTACAGCATGTGCGGCAAGCCGTTGCGCATCCAGACCGTGCCGCCGCCCTCTGAATGGGAGATGAAACATCGCGCCGTGTTGAACTTCCTCGATCCGCTGCCGCGCTTCGAGAACAGTCAGCCGGGCAACATACTGCGCATCTTCGAGCGCGGCGGCACGGGCCGCGCCGAACTTGGCATTCCCCTGCGGGAAGAGGACCCGGGCCGACCGTTCGGCGCCAAACTGTCGCTGCGCAGCCTTGGCACCGAGAACCGCACTGACCCTGTCGAAATCGGTCTCCAGAAGACGCGCCTGTTCGATCCGACGCTCAACTTCATCGGCACCAACGATCACTCCGGCGACTATCGCCAGAGCGGCTGCACGGCCTGTCACGTCATCTACGCCAACGACCGGTCGCCGGTGCATTCCGGCCCCTACGCCAAGTTCGGCAACAAGGGCATGGCCTCGAAAGTGCCGTTCCAGGGTGCCGAGCCTGACCCAATGATTCCGAAGGACGAGCGCGGCCATCCGATCGTGCATCGCTTTGCCAAGGGCAACAGTATCCCGACCTCGCAGTGCATGATCTGCCACATTCATCCCGGCACGACGGTCATGAACAGCTATGTCGGCATGATGTGGTGGGACCTCGAAAGCGACGGCGAGATGATGTATCCGCCCGAGGGCAAGAAGCTCTCGACGCAGGAGTTCATCCAGGCCCAGTTGCTCGATCCGATGGAACTGTCGGCGCGCGGCAACTTCTCCGATCCCGACTTCCTCGATACGCTCTGGGAGAAGAACCTCGAACTGAAGCACAATCAGTTCGCCGACTTCCACGGCCACGGCTGGGTTTTCCGCGCCGTCTTCCGCCACGACCGCAAGGGCTTCCTCACCGACATTGACGGCAAGCGTCTGACCGACACCTCGGCGGCCAACCTGAAACGCGGCGTCGATCTGCCGGCCGAGCTGAAGGAGCTTTACAAGCAGGAATACTGGAAGGACCCCGAGAAGAAGAAACTCAAGCAGGCGGAGCTGGACAAGAAGCGTCACGGGACGGCGATGCATCTGCTCGACATCCACATGGAAAAGGGCATGCACTGCATCGACTGTCACTTCGTGCAGGACATGCACGGCAACACCCGCCTGCAAGGCGAGGTGCGAGCGGCCGTCGAGATCCAGTGCATCGACTGTCACGGAACCGTCAACAAGCTGGCCAATCTACGGACGTCGGGACCGGCTGCGTACACCTCGACGCCGGGCCAGCCGCAGTTGGGCCGCGATCTGAAGGCGATGCGCACGCCGTCGGGCAAGCCACGCTTCGAGATTCGCGGCGACAAGGTCTTCCAGAACTCGATGGTTGAGGAAGACCTGACCTGGCCGGTCAAGCAGGTCAAGGACACGATCAACCCGAGCCATCCGGACTACAACGAGAAGTCAGCCCTGGCCAAGACCGTCCGCTTCGAGGGCGACAAGCTTGCCTGGGGCAGTCTGCCGGAGCCGACGAAGCTCAACGCCTACGGCGACAAGATCGGCGACAGTGGCTGCGCTCACTCGAACAGCAACATGACCTGCATCACCTGCCATTCATCGTGGAACCCATCCTGTTATGGCTGCCATCTGCCGCAGAAGGCCAACATGAAGATGCCGCAGCTCCACAACGAGGGCGACGTTACGAGGAACTACACGGCCTACAACTGGCAGACGCTCCGTGACGACGTGTTCATGCTGGCTCGCGACGGCAACGCCACGGGCAGCCGAATCAACCCGTCGCGCTCCAGTTGCGCGATCCATGTGTCGTCTTACAACAACCTCCGCGAGTTGATCTACTTCCAACAGCAGACCATCTCGGCGGAAGGCTTCTCCGGCATCGCCTTCTCGACCAACGTACCCCACACCGTCAGCGGCAAGGGTACGACGAAGATGTGCACCGACTGCCATCTCAGCAACAAGGACGACAACAACGCGATCATGGCCCAGTTGATGATGCATGGCACCGGCTACCTGAACTTCATGGGCCGGCTGTGCTGGGTTGGGGCCGGCGAGCATGGCATCTTCGCGCCCATCGTCACCGAACGTTCGGAGCCTCAGTGCGCTATCGGTTCGACGATGCACAAGGACGCTTATCCGGAGGAGTACGAGAAGCATGTGCGGCACGACCGCATGCTGAAGGAGAAGCGCGAGCATCCGGGCAAGGACATCCTGGACAACATCACGCATCCGTTCCGCAAGGTCCACATCACGGCCCTGCAGGCTCGCGGCGAGTATCTCTACGCTGCCTGCGGCGAGGCGGGCATCCGGCTCTTCGACATCTCGATGGCTGAACACAAGGGCTTCTCCGAGCAGGTGTTCACCGCGCCGGTGTCCCCGGCCGGACAGCGACTCTATGTGCCGACGAAGTTCTGCACGTCGCTGGCCGCGCCGACGACGATCGCGCCGGACCCGACGCGCAAACACTATCCCGAGAACGACGAGGTCAATGAGGCCAAGGGCAAGGCCGGGGTGGCGGGGCTGTACGCCCACATCTACGCCACCGACAAGTACGAGGGCCTGATCGTCGTCGGGGCCGCCACACTGCTGGACGGCAATCCGCTGAACAACTTCCTCAAGCGGACGGTCACGTTCAATCCCGGCAATCTCCTCTGTGGTGCGCGGGCGATCACGATCGTCGGCACCTATGCCTATATCTGCTGCGACGCGGGTGTGGTGGTGGTGCAGCTTGCGGACCCGGAGAAGCCGGTGATCAAGGCGGTAATTGGTCCGAAGTATCTGAAGCATCCGGTCGCGGTGGCGGTGCAGTTCCGCTACGCCTATGTCGCCGACAAGGAAGACATCAAGGTTTTCGACGTCACCAACCTGGAGAGCCCGAAGCCGGTGAGCAAGATCGCCGTGCCGCACGTCCACAGCATCTATCTGGCTCGCACCTATGCCTACTGTGCGGCGGGCAAGATGGGTCTGGTGATCCTCGACGTCGAGCATCCCGAGACGCCGAAGATCGATCAGGTCTACACGGCCGACGGCGGCATCAACGACTGCCATGACGTGAAACTGGGCATCTACTACAACAGCGAGTTCGCGTTCCTGGCGGACGGCAAGAACGGCATGCGGGTGGTGCAGTTGACGAACCCGGATACGCCAGGCGTCAACGGTTTCAGTCCGCGTCCGACCCCGGAGTTGATCGCGACGTACAAGATCCCGCTGGGCGGCCACGCTCTGACGGTCGGCCGGGCAATGGATCGCGACCGGGCGGTGGATGAGAGCGGCAATCAACTATCAGTGTTCTGTCGCGTGGGCGCCAGGCCGTTGAACCTCGCGGAGCAGAAGAAGATGTATCTGCACAACGGCGCGATCTGGAAGGTGAGCGATGAGATGAAGGACTACGTCAAGGAGGCTCCGGGACCGAAGCTCGCGGAGCAGAAGAAGTTCGTCGAGCCGGACGAGGCACCGCCGGAGGGACCGAAGCTGCCTTGAGGTTGCCTTCCGCTTGCGGCGTAGCGGGTGGTTTCGCTACGCCGCAAGCGGAAGAAAAGGCGAAGGGCGGCGAGAACGAGTTCTCGCCGCCCTTCGCCCTTTTTCGCTTCGTGGCAACGGTGAAACCGCGACGGGGAGATTATTTGTCCGGGAGCAACTTGGCGATTTCCTCCAGGCGTTCCTTGAACTGCTTGTGATTGTAATTCGCCAGAGCAGTCAGGGCCTTGCGCTGCTCCTCATCGCTCAACTTCTGCAGCCTTGAGGCGATGTTCTCCTTCACCAGGCCAGCGGTAAATTCCTTATTGCCGAGCTTGAGGAACAATTGCCCGAGGAAGTCGTTACCGAGCATCGAATCGACCTTCGCCTGATCGCGAAGATCGACGGCGAAATCGAGGAAGCTTTTCGCGCCGTTATCGAATTTCGCCTCTCCCGCCGGTTGCTTCAAGACGTCGCGGATAACCTCCATCATCACCTCGGATCGCTTGCCACGATTGAGGGAATACGGTTCCAGGTTCAGCTCGTCCGTCAGCTTCTTGAGTGGATCGCCGCTTACTTTCAGGTCATTGCAGACGATCTGCAGGAGTGAGCTGACCTGCCGGGCCGTGTCGTAGTCCGCGACCATCTTCGCGTCCTTGCCATACGTTGCGGCCAGCGAGCGAGCGATGGCAAACGCCTTGTCGCGGTTGATCTCGGTCGTGGAGAGTTCCTTGAGCAGGGCATCGCACCAGGTGATGCCCGCCCTGGCCGATTTACCCAGTGCTTCGGGGCTGCCAAAGGGTCGCAGGTTGGTCGCTTTCGTCAGATCGATGAGAGCGGGCTTCAGTCCCTCGATCTTGTTCGTCGTCGCAATCTCCGTTCCAGCGGTGAGTCCGCCCAGCGGCCAGAACCTCAGCATGGGTCGTCCAGGAATCACGCGCTCGTCGAGTTTTAGGCCAGGAGGAGCGTAGCTGAAACCACGCTGTTGGCGGAAGCCAGGATAGCGAAGGTCGTGATGGCAGGCAAAACAATCCGAATGTGCCATGGCGATTTCGGGCCAGCGGCTCTCGGGCGTGTTGCTTCCCTCGGAGGTAATGGCCATCTCCGGGAAGAGAACCTTCGCATCGCCACCGAAGTTCGTCCGCGTGGCGGCCAGCCGCAGGCTCTCGCGGAAGGCCACGATGTTGCCGATCAGGGCGAATTCGGTCTGCTGGAAGGCGGGGTCCTTGACGCCGAAACGCTTCTTGACGTCGGCATCCCCTTGCTTGATGTAGGGAACGTCGGGAGCGTTTCGCCAGTGTTGCGGCTCATTCCGTGAAAACGTCGCAATCTCGATGGGCGGGAGCGGCGGATGACCCGCCGCCATCATGGCGTGAGAGACGACCTTGCCCTCCTCGGCGTTGCCGATGTGGCACGAGGCGCACAGTTCGGCCCGGATGATCGGATCGCGGAGATTGCGAAGTCCCTGAGCGTGCTTCTTCTCGCCGGACAAATCGCGCCATTCCTTCTTCTGGTGGGGGCTAAACCAGCCGTCCTTGTCCGCTGAGTTCTTCCCGCCAGAAGGGCCGTGGCAGCCGCCGCAACTCACGCCGTCTTCCGGATCAATGGTACTCATTCCCTTGCCCGGCAGCGTACTCATCGCATGACAGCCGAGGCAGCCGGTTTCAGCGCTCAGGACGTCCTTCTTGAGCAGGGCCGCGATCCGTTTGCCTCGTTCGCCCTTGAGAACGGCGAAAGCCTGGGCGTGCTTGTCTTGGACCTTCCAGATCGACCACTCCGAGAGGACGACGAGGTCCGTGCTTCCCCGGGTCGCCGGCGTGGGCAGTGCATGACACTGAGTACACTTGGCGGCTTCTTCGTAATAGAGTCCCTTCCATGGCTCGGTACTGGCGGCGAGGGACTGGCTAAGAGTTACATCCACCGCGAGGGCGCGGTTGCTCAGCCACAGTACACCCAGAGCCGTTGCAATGATTCCAATCGCGCCGGCGGCGTAGAGCTTGCGAGTTCGTGTCATGGTCGGCAGAATCCTCTTCCGGTTCAATTGCCAAGCTGGGTACGAATCGCCTTCAGTTGATCCGCCAGCGGAGGAAGCTTCTTCTTGTTCGGCAACTCCATCGCCCCTGGGCTGTAGTAGCGCGGGCTATCGTCTCCCTTGGGGAACGACTCCTTCAGCCGCTCCTTCAGAGCCAGCAGCGCCTCGCGCCCCTTGCC
>JBBRIK010000291.1:0-6717 GCA_038221045.1 Gemmatales bacterium | reverse complement strand
GATGCGTGTGGCCCATCGTGTACCACAGCACCACGTCGGTGTTCTCGATCGCTCGATCCTGCTCCGTCCAGCGGATCAGACCGTCGCCGCCCGACGACTGGTTCGGGAAGTCGCCGGCCCCGTACTTCTCGGCCTCGTCATACGGCGTCACCCAGACATGATGGTTGACGAAACCGGCCCGCTTGCGCCACCAGGCATCCTTCGAGGCGAACGGGATACAGTTGTCGCCCGGCAAGAATCGATAGCCGACCGGATCGCCGGCGGCGTTCAGCACGGCGGGGTTGATGATCTTCCACGTCCGTGCCGTCTCCAGGTTCAGATTGGCTCGTGCCTGCTTCTCGCTCTTGAGGGTTGTCGCCTTTGCCTGGAAGGCGTTGCTGAAGGGATTGCCCTCGCCCGGCTCGTCCGGCATGACGTCGATCTGCTGGACCGAGTTGACCATGCCGTCGAGGTCGAAGTCGAGACGGACGTTGAAGAAGTGCTGGTGATTGGGCGCGTACAGTTGCGGCGCGATGAGGACGCCATACTTCGCCTTCTCGCCTGGCTGCAATGCGCCGAGCGAGAGGATGCCCGACAGCTTCACTTCGAGTTGGATGTTGCCGTCCTGGTAGAGATACCAGAAGAAGCCATACTCGTAGTTCTCGACCGTCGAGACCGACGAGATGACCAGCCGGCGCGAGCGGCGCACTTCGGGAGCGTCCGGCAGCCGGCGATCCGTGTGCTTCCACATGATGCCGTAGTCTTCCTCGTGCATGCAGATGGCGTTCTTGATCGTCAACGGCTCGCCCCGGCTGCTGGCGAGGTGGGCGTCGAAATACTTGATGAGGCCGAGACAGTCGCAGCCGAGTTCGAGGCTGTTGGCGCAGGCGCCCATGCCGTACTCGCCGACGTCGAAGGCGTTCTTGCGCCGCTGCGTCGGGGCGGGATCGCCGTAGGGGACGACCATCTCGGTGAGCGAGGCGCGATAGAGAATGGAACGGTCCTTGCCATGATCGTTGTAGCGCAGGTTGTGCAGCGTCAGCCCTTCGCGGGCGTTGAAGCCGATGACGAAACTCCAGTTCTGCCAGCGCACACTGTAGCCATCGACGTCGAAACTCGCCCCTTCCGGCTGGGTGATGTCGAGCGGCTTGACGTCCTTGCGGAAGTCCTTCACCCGGTCGGCCGCGTAGTTGCACTCGCCGGGCGGCAAGGGCCACTCGCCGTACTCCTCGATGCGAATCACCTCCATCTTGTTCAGATCGACGACGGGACGAATGCCCTCGATGGGCCGATGGTAGCCATTGTCGGTGGCGTCCTTGCGGAGGAAGCAGAGCGGGCGGGCGAGACGCCGGGTCCGGTCTTCCTCGGAGCCATAGTTGCCGGCGCTCCAGATATCGACCATGACGAGCGAGGTGTCGTCGATGCCATGATGCTTCTTGAGGGCGGCCTTGAAGGCGGGACTCTTCAGGACCGCCTGTTCGCACTCGGTCTGTTCGTCGATGGTCATCGTCGGCTGGGCGCCGGGGAAACTCTTGAAGGCGAGCAACTCCGAACGTGAGAGGGAGAGCGTCGCCTCATGGGCGGTGTTGGTGGCGTTGTCGAACAGGACGACGAAAGCGCAGCGCGATGCTTTCTCGTCCTCCTTGCCGCCGTGGACGGATGCTTTCGGTGGTTCCTTGAGGCTGACGGAGACGAATCGCGTCGTCGGCGTGACCTTGCCGTGTTTCTTGAGAAGCTGGACGGCCAGTTGCACCTCGTCGGCGCTGAGCGGTTCGAGAGGATGGCGCATGGTGGACCTCGTGAGTCAGAGAATCGTGGAATGGAACCCCGACCTGCCGGTAATTGGATCGATGCTACGATATGGAAGGGGAGGTTGTCGAGAAAAACCTTGTCCGGCAATTCATCACGCGAGAAATGGAGTGAACCGCTGCCGATCTTGAGATAGAGTGTTCAAAGATCAATTTTCTGACTCGACCGATGGGGATGGATGTGAGCAGGGATACCGACGATCTGGACCTGGGCTACTGGCTCCAATGTCTGCGCCTGGCCGATCCGCAACAGCGAGCACAGGCTGCCACGGTGCTGGGATTGCTCGGCGATCAGGCCCAGGCGGCCGTGCCTGCGCTGGTCGAGGCGATCAAGGACGAGGAAGTGCAGGTGCGCCGCATCATCGTCGCCGCCCTCGGAGAGATCGGCATCGCGGCGCGCTCCGCGGTCCCCGCCCTCGTCGCCAGTCTGCGCAACCGCCACGACATCGTCCGCCGCCGGGCTGCTCAGTGTCTCGCGGAGTTGGGTCCCGCCGCTCGCAGCGCCGTTCCCGCTCTCATCGAGGTGATGAGTGATCCGAGCCTGATGGTGCGCCGCTGGGCGGTGTTCGCGCTGGGGGAAATCGGCATGAAGGCCATCCTGGCCGTCCCTGTCCTGGTGGAGAGGCTGCGCGATGCGGACCCGATCAGCCGCATCCTGATCGGCGTATCGCTATGCAAGATCGGCCCGGCCATCGTGCCGGAACTGCTGCCGGTGCTGAAGGACGACAATCCCCAGGTTCGTCGCCGTGCTGTCCTTCTGCTCGGCAAGTGCGGCGGCGACCTTGCGATTCGTCTCGGTGCCCTTGAGGCGGCCTGTCGCGACGCCGACGCCGAAGTGTCTCAAACGGCGCGCGGGGCTGTTGAACGCCTGCGGGTTTCGGCCGCTGACAATCGCGCGGAGCAAGTCGCTACGTCGCCGGCTGAGCGGCAAAGTTCGCAATCGCCCGATTGACCGCGTCCGCTTCGTCGCGTTGAAGCCAGTGACTGGCTCGCGGAAAGCGTTTCACTTCCAGCGCCGGCACCCACTTCTCCAGTCCCGCAAGCAATCCCGTGCCGAGATAGCGATCGAGTTCGCCCCACAGCACCATCGTCGGCATCGCGATGGCCCGAATCGTGGACTCACTTTGTCGGACATTTCGCAGCGCCGCTCGGTAGTAGTTGATGGCCGCCGTCAGGGCGCCGGGACGAGACAGGGCGCGGCGATAGAACGCGAGGTCCTCCTCGCTTACGCGCGGACGGACCCCGCCCGGATCGTCGCGCAGCGAGCCCAGCAACATCCCGAAGCGGTTCGAGCGGCAAAGCAACTCCGGCAGCACGGGCAACTGAAAGAAGAAGATGTACCACGACTTCAGCAGTTGCGAGAGCGTGCGCAGTTCGCGGGCCAATGGACCCGGATGAGGCGCATTGAGGATGACCAGACGTTCGACGCACTCGGGTCGGGTCATGGCCAGATGCCAGGCGATGATTCCACCCCAGTCATGGCCGGCGACAATGGCTCGCTCTTGCCCCGCGTGCCGAATCAGCCCGGCAACGTCGCCGGTAAGCAAGTCGATGCGGTAGTTCGAGACGCCGCGCGGTTTGGCGGAGATGTTGTAGCCGCGCTGATCGGGAACGAGGACTCGAAAGCCTGCCTGAGCGAGAAAGGGAATCTGCAAGCGCCATGTATACCAGAACTCCGGGAAGCCGTGCAGCAGTACGATGAGCGGACCGCTGCCCGCTTCGACGTAGTGCAGGCGAACGCCGTTGATGAAGGCTTCGCGATGAGTCCAGGGGCCAGGGACGTCCTCGGCAGTGCGGGGTCGGCGATACATCGTTCTTCGCCTCAAAGTCGGTTAAAAGTGGCTCGGTTCGGGGTGCAGGGAAGATGTCGAGAAGCGGAATTGGCACCGCAAATGCACTTCTCCTCCTTCAGGAACGGAGAAAGAAGGCACATCATGATACGGTGGAGCCATTGCATTGAATGTGGTTTGACCCTGCGGGCTGTCACCTTGTTCTGCCCCGATTGCCGGCAGCCCGTGGATAGTTGGCGTTGCTATCAGAAGCATCGTCTGGGTTGTCCTGCACTAAAGGTCGCGGAACAGCCAGCCCCCTCGTGTCCTGGCGATGCCAGCGAACAAGCCGAGCATCCCGTCGCGGTGCGCGAGGTGAGCGAGGACACGGCCTCGCTCTGACTGCGCCGCCCCATCAGCCCGATTCCGTCTCGCCGTGCAGCAGAGCGGGGGGCTGAGCCAGAAGTTGTTTCAACGCTTCAACGTCCACGGGTTTGACCAGGTGGGCGTTGAAGCCCGCCTGCTGGGACTGAAGACGATCCTCGGGACTGCCGTAGCCCGTCAGCGCCACAAGGACCGTCTCGTCAAACTTAGACTGACATCGCAAGCGCCGGCACAGTTCGTAACCGTCGATTCCCGGTAAGCCAATATCAAGCAAGACCACTTCGGCCTGGAACGTCTTCAAGACTTCGAGAGCAAGTAGACCATCCGAAGCATTGCGCACCTCATGACCCAGAATCTGCAGAAGTTTCGTCAAGGTTCGGACGGAGTCCTGATTGTCGTCCACCACCAGGATTCGTCGCCGCCTGGCCGCAATGGTCTTTTGAACCCTTTCCAGCCTGGCAACGATGGGAACAGGGCCTTCAACGACCGGTAGTCGTACCACGAACTCGCTGCCCTTCCCCGATCCCTCGCTATGCGCCTCGACGCTTCCGCCGTGCATCTCCGTCAAGCGCCGCACCAGGGTCAGACCGATTCCCAATCCGCCTTCTGACCGATCCAGCGTCCTCTCACTTTGCGCGAACAGATCGAACAAATGGGGCAGGACGTCAGCGGGTATGCCCATTCCGGTGTCGCCCACTCGCACCACCACCTGCAACTCGTGACGTTCGACTCCCACCGTGATGCGTCCGCCCTCGGGAGTGTACTTGGCGGCATTGTTGAGCAGATTGGATAACACCTGCACCAGCCGCACGAGGTCTCCCTCGACAAGCACCGGTTTGTCCGGAAGTTGCACGGTCAGGGTATGACGGCGAGCGGTGAGCAATGGTTGACTGCTCTCCAGGGCCCGAGCCACGACAGCCGCCAGGTCGAGGCGTTCCTTTTGCAACTGGATCTTGCCCTGGCTGATGCGGCTGACGTCGAGCAAATCATCGACCAGACGCACCAGATGCGTCACTTGACGATCGATGATCTCCCAGTTTTCCTGGATGGCCGGCGGCTGCGCGGTCGTCTCCAGTTGCATCAGGTGCAGGGCGTTGCGAATGGGCGCGAGGGGATTTCTCAATTCGTGGGCGAGCATGGCCAGGAACTCGTCCTTGAGGCGATCGACCTGGCGCAATTCCTGATAGAGACGCTCGTTTTCCTCGGCAATCGCCTTCATCCGCTCGCGGCCCGCCTCGGCCTCTTTGCGAATCGCTTGCTCGCGGATGAACTGCTCGCGCTCTTCCTGAGCGCGTTTCCGGTCGCTGACGTCCCGAACCACGCAGGTCCAGAAGCCGCGCCGATTGGCCTCGACCCAGGACACCGACAGTTCGACGGGAAAACGCCGGCCGTCGCGGTGGACCCCTTCGGTTTCCCAGCGTTCGATCTGTTCGTGGGGTTGCGGGCCTTCGCCGCGGCGGCCCGACCAGGCGGGCAGCAGACTCTGAATGGACTGTCCGTTGACCTCGCCGCGATTCAATCCAAACATTTGCTCGGCGGCCGGATTGAACAACCCGATATGCTGCTCTTCGTCAACGGTCAGCACGGCGTCGAGGGTCGAGCGAATGAGACTGCCCAGGCGTGCCTCCGACTCGACGAGTTGAAACTCGGTACGCCGCTTCTTCAGCACGCGTTCGATCGTCGGCAACAGATATTCGAGGTAATCCGGCGTCTTGGGCACGAAGTCATAGACGCCGGCGCGGAAGGATTGCAGGACGATGTTCTCCCCGGAAAAGCCCGTGACCAGGATTGCGGGCACATCAAAGCCCGCCTCCTTGACCTGCTGGTACAGTTCCAGACCGCTCATGCCTCCAGGAAGGTTGTGGTCCAGCAGCATCAGGTCGATGCCGTTCGTGCGGACCTTCTCCATCGCCTCGGCGGCCGAGGTGGCTGTCTTGACGCCGTAGCCCGCCCGCTCCAGTCCCAACTGCTGCAAGCGGATCACGCCGGGATCGTCCTCGACGACCAGCACGGTTATCAGTGGCGCATCGCCCATGAGGGGGTTCTCCGGCGGAACTCAGTGATGGACGGCGTTGGGCGGGACCGCGACCACTTGAAGAAACAGCCCCAGGCGCTGGATGGCCTCGATGAACCCCTGGCAGTCCACCGGTTTCGTGACGTAGACGTTGCACCCCAGTTGATAGCAGCGCTTGATCTCACGCGGATCGTCCGTCGTCGTCAGCATGATAACGGGCACCGTCGCGATGCGGGGGTCGGCCCGGATTTGCCGCAGCGCCTCGATGCCATCGACGCGCGGCATGTTGATGTCAAGGAGTAGCAGGACGGTCGCAGGAGCGCCCTTGCCCGCATAGGCGCCTTCGCCACGGAGGAAATCGAGCGCCTCCTGGCCGTCGCGAACGCGCGTGAAGCCGTTGATCAACCCCGAGCGTTCCAGGTTTTTCTGGACCAGCATGGCGTGCCCGTCGTCGTCTTCGGCCAGGATGATGTGCAAGGCCTTGACCGTCATGCGGAGTCCTCACGGGTGACTTCTACGGCGAAGGAAGCGGCGTTGCGCCGACGTTCACAGAATTAGGCGGTGTTGCCTCAACGGACAAGTGCGACGGAGGCAAGGAGAAGTAGAACGTGGTCCCCTCTCCTGGCCGTGACTCGACCCAGATCTTGCCCCCATGCCGCTCCACGACGCGCCGCACCAGCGCCAGGCCGATTCCCTCTCCCGGAGCCACATCGGGTTGCAAACGCTGGAACGCGAGAAAAATCTTCTCGTGCAACTTCTCGGG